>NZ_JAIXMZ010000048.1:0-9157 GCF_020328025.1 Candidatus Endomicrobiellum pyrsonymphae
TTTAACCATTTGTACCACCTTTTATTTTGAAATACTAAAAACACCTAGAATAACCGCAACTGCGACAAACAACGTGTCTCTTATCACCCTCTATCCTAATCTTGTCATCAATTAACGTACTTTTATTGAGCTACTCTTATCACCCTCTATCCTAATCTTGTCATCAATTAACGTACGTTAATTGAGCTATAATTAAAACTTCTTTTGAAAATTTGTTACTTAAAACATACTTACAACCTAATTTGTGAACTTCTAGTTCTTTCTTATAGAGATGACGGAATTCCTACGATTGATAATTTAATACAGATGTTGTCGAAATACAAGAAAGAAATAGAAGTTCACAAATTAGGTTGTAAGTATGTTTTAAGTAACAAATTTTCAAAAGAAGTTTTAATTATAGCTCAATAAAAGTACGTTAATTGATGACAAGATTAGGATAGAGGGTGATAAGAGGCACGTTGTTTGTCGCAGTTGCGGTTATTCTAGGTGTTTTTAGTATTTCAAAATAAAAGGTGGTACAAATGGTTAAAAATGATAAGTGGATAAAAAAGATGGCGCTTGAGCGGAAGATGATAGAGCCTTTTGAAGCAGGACAAGTTAAAAATGGGAAAATTTCTTTTGGAACGTCTTCTTATGGGTATGATATGCGTCTTTCAAACGAATTTATGGTTATGAAAAAAAATTCAGATCTTCTTGATCCTAAACAATCGCAAGATGGATTGTTCGAGTCTGTAACAGTTAAAGACTATATAGAAATTCCCAGAAATTCTGTAATTTTGGGTAAAACCGTAGAATATTTTAGAATTCCAAGAGATATTATAACTATTGCATTCGGCAAATCTACATACGCAAGATGCGGTATTTTTGTAAATATTACTCCTTTCGAACCTGAATGGGAAGGTTTTGTCACGCTTTCAATAGCAAATATTACATCTGTTCCTGTAAAGGTTTACGTCAATGAGGGTATAGCTCAGGTTCTATTTTTAGATGTAAGCGAAGTTTGTGAAGTTTCTTATGCAGACAGAAAAGGAAAATATCAGGCGCAAAAAACTATAGCTATGGCAAAAATTTGATACAATACGAGAAAATAATAGTGAAGGAAACAAAATGATTCTGATATTAGATTTTGGTTCACAATATACGCAGTTGATTGCAAGGCGTATAAGAGAAGAAAATGTATATTGTGAGATATATCCCGGTAATAAGCCGATAAAATCCTTTTACGGACTTAAAGATTTAAAAGGTATAATTCTTTCAGGCAGTTATGACAGCGTTTACTCAAAAGGCGCCCCATGTCCGGATACTAAAATATGGAAACTTGGCGCCCCGATTTTAGGGATATGTTACGGCATGCAGCTTATAGCAGAACATCTTGGCGGGAAAGTTGCTCCGTCGAAAAATAGAGAGTTCGGTCTTGCAAGTGTCAAAGTAGAATGTGGGTGTTATTTGTTTGACGGTCTTAACTCAAAAGAAACTCTTTGGATGAGCCACGGCGATAAGCTCGTGAAAATGCCAAAAAGTTTTAAGATTATCGCAAAATCAGCTAACTCACCCTACGCTGCTATAGAAAATGTGGCAAAGAATATGTACGGCGTTCAGTTTCATCCGGAAGTAAAACATTCTGTTAATGGTAAAAAAATCATTCAAAATTTTATATTTAAAATTTGTGGTTCCAAGCGCGATTGGACCATGAAATCTTATATTGTAGATGAAGTTAAAAGAATTCAAGAACAGATCGGTGAAAGTAAGGTGCTGTGCGCTCTTTCCGGAGGCGTTGATTCCTCTGTCGCAGCTGTAATGCTTCATAAAGCTATAGGCAAGCAGCTTATGTGCGTTTATGTTGATCATGGCTTGCAAAAACTTGGCGAAACTGAGAGAGTACGTAAAGTGTTTGGAAAAATGTTTGGAAAAAATCTTGTTATGGTTGATGCAAAAAGAGTATTTTTATCAAAACTTAAAGGTGTAACTGATCCGGAACAGAAAAGAAAAATTATAGGACATACTTTTATAGAGGTTTTTGATAAAGAATCTAAAAAATTAAAAGGTATAGATTTTCTTTTGCAAGGCACGATATATCCGGACATTATAGAAAGTGTTTCCATAAAAGGCGCTAAATCGCCGATTAAAAGTCATCATAATGTCGGCGGACTTCCTGAAAAAATGAAAATGAAACTTGTGGAACCGTTGAAATTTTTGTTTAAAGATGAAGTCAGGTCACTAGGCAGAGAGTTGAAAATTCCTGCAGAAATTATAGATAGACAACCTTTTCCGGGTCCTGGTCTTGCGGTAAGAACACTGGGAGAGATAACCGAGGAAAAATTAAATATTCTAAAAGAAGCTGACAATATAGTAACTGAAGAAATTAGAAAAGCCGGGCTTTATGAAAAAATATGGCAATCTTTTGCTGTAATACTACCTGTCAAAACTGTTGGTGTTATGGGTGATGCCAGAACTTATGAGCATGTAATTGTTATTAGGGCGGTAAACTCAGAAGACGCAATGACGGCAGATTGGGTAAAACTTCCTTACGAGTTGCTTGAGAAAATGTCTTCTCGTATTATTAATGAAGTTAAAGGCGCTAATAGAGTGGTTTATGATATTTCAAATAAACCTCCTGCAACTATCGAGTGGGAATAATGAAAAAATTAGTGACATTTTTAATTTTAGCGACTGTCCTTTTTTGCAGTTGTACAAAACCTCAAAATGCTAGTGGCAGGTATGCGGCATCTATACAAATCAAAGGTTCTGACACCATTGTAAATCTTATACAAGTTTGGGCAGAAAAATTTGTAGCGCAATATCCGACGTACAATATAGGCGTTACAGGAGGTGGATCAGGTACAGGCTTTGCCTCTTTAATCAATAAAACATGCGATATAGCAATGTCTTCGCGTAGAATAGAAAAAAAAGAAAAGCTTTTGGCAAAAAGTAATAATATAGAGCCTGTTGAGTTTAAAGTTGGGCTTGATGGTTTAGCAGTTCTTGTAAATAAAAATAATCCTGTTGACAAATTAACATTAGTCCAGTTGCGGGATATTTTTATGGCAAAAATCACAAATTGGAAAGAAGTTGGCGGAGAAGACCGTAAAATAGTAATTCTTTCAAGAGAGAGTAATTCAGGAACACATATGTTTTTTAAAGAGCGCGTTTTAAGACAAAACGGCAAGAGCGCTGGAGATGAGTTTTCTGTTCATTCTCTGATGATGCCATCTTCACAATCAATATGTGATGAAGTTTATCAAAATCCAAATGCGTTGGGATATGTTGGTATGGGTTTTTTAAATGACAGAGTAAAAGCTATTTCTGTGGCTATAGACGAATCAGGCGGATATGTGTATCCTACGTCAGAAAATGTGATGAATGGAACATACCCTATTTCAAGACCTTTGTATTTATACACAAATGGCAATCCTAATGGGATTGTTGAAATGTTTATTGAATACACTTTGTCCGAGGCAGGTCAGGAAGTCGTTGTAGAAACAGACTTTGTGCCAATCAAAAGACAAAAATAAAATATAGTCGACTACAAATAGTGTAATTTTGTCATTGTGAAGAAATTGGCTGGTGTCGTCAAAAGGACTAAAATGAGAAAGAGTCTGGACACTGTAATTGAAACGATAATTTTTATATGTGGTATGCTGTCTATTGTTTTTGTGGTTTTAATTTTTGGTTTTTTGTTTAAAGAAGGGTTTGCTTTTTTTAAAGATTTTGGCGTATCAAAATTTATTACCGGACAATTTTGGTATCCTTCTTCAGAGCCTGCCTCGTTTGGAATCCTCTCTCTAATTTTAGGATCTATTTTAGTAACTGTTGGGGCTTGCTTAATAGCTGTTCCAATAGGTATTATGACTGCCCTTTTTATTTCAGAAATTGCGCCAAAAGGTGTACGCGATGTTTTAAAATCTTTAGTTGAATTAATGGCTGCAATTCCAAGTATTGTGATAGGTTTTGTTGGAATGGTTACAGTTGTTCCTTTAGTGAAAAATATTTTTAATCTGTCGACAGGGCTTACAGCTTTTGCGGGCGCAATAATGCTTGCTTTTATGGCTATACCTACGATAGTAACTATATCTGAAGATGCAATTCGCTCAGTTCCTTGGCAGTATAAAGAAGGCGCTCTTGCTTTAGGCGCTACCAAGTGGCAAACGATAAGAAGAATTGTATTGAAAGCGGCAATGCCCGGAATAATAGCTGCTATAATGCTTGGCATAGGTAGGGTTATAGGCGAAACAATGGCAGTAATGATGATAACAGGAAATGCCGCGCATATTCCTCATTCAATTTTTGACCCTGTTAGAACTATGACTGCTACAATAGCTGCAGAAATGGGAGAAACTGTCAGAGGAGGCATGCACTACAGATCGTTGTTTGCTATAGGTCTTGTATTATTCATAATAACGTTTATAGTAAATTTTACGGCAGATTTATTTCTCGGAAAAAAGAAGAATAGATGATAAAATTAAATCCTAAATTATCACAGAAATTTTCGTATTTGCTTCTTTGTGTGGCGACTATTTTAGCCATCGTTCCAGTTGTTGTGATAATATTTATAATTATAAAAAATGGAGCATCTGCTATCAGTTGGGAATTTTTGACTTCTATGCCTAAAAACGGCATGTGTGGCGGCGGAATTCTTCCTGCGATAGTAGGAACGCTTTCAATAGTCCTATGCGCTGTTTTAATAACTTTGCCTATAGGAGTTTGCGCGGCAATTTATTTAAACGAATATGCAAAAGATAATTTGCTTACGAGAATAGTTAAACTTGCTATTGTAAATTTGGCTGGCGTACCTTCTGTTGTTTATGGATTATTTGGGCTTGGTGTTTTTGTTATGTTTTTAAAATTAGGAGTTTCCATTATTGCAGGCGCTTTGACGTTGTCTATAATGGAATTGCCGGTTATTATAACCACAGCGCGAGGCGCTTTGAGTAGTGTGCCTTATTCATTTAGAGAAGCAAGTTTATCGCTTGGTGTAAGTCGCTGGCAGACTATAAGACATGTAGTTCTTCCAAATGCTCTTCCGGGCATTTTAACGGGCGCAATCCTTAGCATTGCAAGAATATCGGGTGAAACAGCGCCAATACTGTTTACTGCCGCAGCATTTTACGTTCCTCATTTACCTCATTCGCCGTTAGATCAAGTTATGGCTTTGCCATATCATTTGTTTATCATTTCAACACAAATTCCAAATATGCCAAAGAATATTATATATGGAACTGCTCTTGTTCTTTTAATGATGGTTTTAACAATGAGCTGTGTTGCAATTGTTGCAAGAATTTACTTTAGGAAACGTAGAAAATGGTAAATAAAATTAAAGTAGAAAATTTAAGTTGTTACTATAATGAAAAATGTGTTTTGGAATCATTGAATATTGATGTTGTCCAAAATGAAATTCTGAGCGTTATAGGTCCGGCAAACAGCGGTAAAACAACGTTCTTAAGAACTTTAAATAGAATGAACGATTTAGACATAACGTATTCTCGTAAAGGCGATGTTTATCTTGATGACAATAATATTTTTGATATGAAGATGGAAGATTTGAGAAAGCGCGTCGGTATGCTTTTTGCAATGCCTATACCTCTTCCTATGAGTATATATGAAAATATTATTTATGCTCCAAAGCGACTTGGTCTTATTACAAGAAAATCATATCAAGATACTATAGTCGAGCGAGCTTTAAAAGACGCTTCTTTGTGGAACGAGGTCAAGGACAGACTTAATTCTTCAGCAATGAGAATGTCTGGTGGGCAACAACAAAGACTTTGTATTGCAAGAATTCTTGCAGTTAATCCTGAAGTTATTTTGTTTGACGAGCCTTGTTCCGGATTAGACCCCGTATCTACTGTAAAAGTTGAAGAATCGATGCTTGAGCTTAAGCAAAAATATACCATAGTGCTTGTTACAAACAATGTAAAACAAGCATCGCGCGTCAGCGACAGAACGGCATTTTTTCTTACGGGAAAACTTGTGGAGATTGATAAAACCGCTAAGTTATTTGTGTCGCCGAAAGAGAAGACAACTGAGGATTATATCACTGGTAGATTCGGTTGATAATTATGACGGCTTCAATATTTTGTGGCTACAGCATTGAAAAACAAGAGCTTATGTACCAATCGCTGCGCTATAATTCTAGCGCGCTGCGCTATCGGTTTTTTTCGCTTCGTCACAAATCTTGAAGCCTGAAAGAAACAAATGTACGACTTCTTAGCAAGTCTAAATAGCATACATCTATTTTTGAGTCAACGTGTAATTGTCCCAATATAAAGTTAGTTGCCTGTAGTTTATTTCGCGCTTAGAAATGCTTATTCTGTGATGTAGGTTAAAAGGAAATTCGTTTATGTCAATAATAGAAATAAAAAATTTTAATTTATACTACTCTGAATTTCACGCTCTTAAAAACATTAATATTAGTATTGAAGAGAAAAGAATTACCTCTATGATAGGTCCGTCAGGTTGTGGAAAGTCCACGCTTTTAAAGTCTATAAACAGAATAAATGATACAATAGAGGGCGCGCGTACGAACGGAGGGATAAATATTTCCAATCAAAATATTTATGCCGATAATGTTGACGTTGATTTTTTAAGAAGAAATGTCGGTATGGTATTTCAAAGACCAAATCCGTTTCCTATTTCAATTTATGAAAATGTTGCTTTTGGTTTAAAAGTAAACAGAATAGCTTTAGATAGAAATGTTATAGTAGAAACCGTGGAAAAAAGTTTGAGAGCCGTTCTGTTGTGGGACGATATTAAAGATAAACTTAATAAGTCGGCTTTGGCATTGACTTTGGAGCAACAGCAAAGACTTTGTATCGCAAGAGTTATTGCTGTCGCGCCGCGTATTATTCTTCTTGACGAACCTTGTTCTTCTCTTGACCCTGTAGCAACACAAAGAATTGAAGAATTGATGATTAAGTTGAAAGATAATTATACGATTGTAATAGTAACGCACAATATGCAGCAAGCGGCGAGAGTTTCGCATGATACTGCTTTTATGCTTCTTGGCGAGCTTATAGAGTTTGATAATACGGAAAAGATATTTACAAATCCAACCAAGAAAGAGACTGAGGATTATGTAACCGGTCGTTTCGGTTGATATAATAGCGCTTGAGTAGTAGATTGTATGACAGTCATGGTTGTTATGCTAAATGAGCAATGCGACTGAAGCATCCAAATGAATGGATTCTTCACTTCGTTCAAGATGACAAACAACGGCAAGGAGGAAAAAGTATGCGGCATTTTGATGTTGAAATGAGTGATTTGCAAAATCGTCTTCTTGATATGGCGGGGCTTGTTCAGGAAATGATAAAAGCTGCAACTCAAAAACTTGTAGAGAGAGATTCAAAAAAACTTGATGTTGTATCTTCTCTTGAAAAAGAAGTTAATGTACAAGAAATAGTTATTGACGATAAATGTCTAAAGTTGATAGCTTTAAACCAACCTGTCGGCGCTGATTTAAGATTTATAACTTCGGCCATGAGAATTAACAGCGATTTGGAAAGAATGGGCGATGAGGCTGTAAGCATAAGTGAAAGAGCTTCGGATTTAATAAAATATGTTCAGCTTAAACCTCTCGCTGATATTCCTAAGATGGTAGAAATAGTTCAGAGCATGGTAATGGATTGTATAAAAGCCTTTAATACAAGCGATGCGGAATTAGCATTATCAGTGCTTGCAAAAGACAATGAAGTTGATTCTTTAAGAGATAAAGTTATTAACGATATTAAAAATTTGATGTTTAAAGCTTCAGATATTGATGTTATAAATGGAGCTGTGGATTTAATGTTTGTTGCAAAAAGCATAGAAAGGCTTGGCGATCACGCTACTAACATAAGCGAAGATATTATTTTTATGGTTCATGGAAAAGATATTCGTCATCCAAGGAACTGCTAAACTAGAGAAAACGATGATGGAGCGCCACCGCCACTCCCACTTACCACCGTCCCCTGTCGTCCCCTTTGACACACTGGTACAGGAGTGAGATTCCAAGATATACTGCTCCTGTTGTCACTAATAATATAAGTCCCGCTAATGTGGAACTAAGCAATGGTCTCGCTATTATTTTGTCTTCATAACTGGGACTAATTCTTAGTTTTCTTATCACTTTTCCCATTGTTAGCGCAAATGAGACTCCTACTTCGTCTTGTTTCGTATCAGGTTTTGTTTTCTTTGCTTCTTTTTGCATCTCCACCGTTTCTTTCTTTGCGTCTTTGACTTTCACCTCTTTCACCAGTACTGGAGGAGACACACATTTCCCATCTTTCACTACACTATACATTCGACCGCCGGAGTAGGCTCAACATCTGTACATCTCTCGCTACTAGATTGGATACCTTTGTTCCGCTCCCACCATTCTTGTTTCCTCCGCATGAACTCAATACCAAACTAAATACGACAACAACACTTATCACTTTCTTGAAATTAACCACTCTAAATACCATTCAGTTCTTGTAGTCCAGACTCTTTAAATTCTTCTTACTTTGTTCTTCAGAATCTAAACTCTATTTTCGTACTCTTTTAAATAATCAATCACAACTGTTGTCATTATACAAATTTAATCCCTTACTTTTAACATTTCAACCTTGAAAATTACACAATCAAAATAATCAAAACAATCAAAATTCAATCAAAGATCTTTGTCTTCTTTCTACCCTTGAATCTTCCTGCCTCAAACCTTCCTGCCAGCAAATGTAACCGTCGCTATTATATTCAATCCGATTATATCAATTTAAACCTTCTAGGAGTTTAATGGACACTGAATTATGACTGCCATATTTGTATTATATCAAACCTTCTAATTTACAAGAAAAAAAAGAAGCTCACGAGCAATAATATATACCCGTGAGCTTCTTTTTTTAAAATGTAAAACCCGAACTGCAAAGACTTTTTATTCTGCAATTACAATCATCTCTCCTGCAACATCTTTCTCGTCTCCAAATTTGTTTTCAACGCCACCATCATTCCTTCCTCAGCATTCTGCCATTTTCGCCATATTGCTTACATCAATCAAACGACGTCGTCGAATTCGGGCACGTCGAGGTCGCTAATATCCTCTCAACCAATATTCTCTTTCTTTTTCTAGCCCTCACCCCTCGCCACTTGTTACTTTTGTTGCTTGTTGTTTTGGGTTTGTTGCTTGTTGTTTTGGGTCTGTTGCTTG
>NZ_JAIXMZ010000049.1:0-9059 GCF_020328025.1 Candidatus Endomicrobiellum pyrsonymphae
CTCATAGCTTTTGTATATCCGTTGAGTTTTCAAAAACAGGCAACGCAGTGTAAAGCGAAAATGAAGAAAGAATTTGAGCTTGCGTTGGAGAGATTTGAAGAAAAACAAAAAATAAGCTACGAGCCTCTCTTACTATTTGGTATTGAAGATTTGGTTTTATTGTTGCGAAGAGAACAAGATATGGAAGATGAAGAATCGATTTTGAAGTATATTGCTGCAGAACTTTCTTTAGGCATTACAAAAATTATTCCAAGCCTTGCTAGAAAATTAGGAATACCTAAACTGATTCCCGTTCACAAAGGCGAGAAACACTTTGGAGCAAAGGCTTTGCTTGTGGGATTACAGATTCTTACAAAATACAACCCCAATCTTCGCCACTATACAGAATTTCTTGAAAAAATCTCAAAAAATAAAACAATTATAGATGATTTAAAAAAATGACAAAATTATTTTTATATATTAGAGTATTAGTGTTATTTTTAATTGTTTCTCTCGGGTTTTGTAGTACCCTATATGCTGAATTACAAATTACTAAAGTTTCAAAAAACGATGGATCTTTTGACGTAGTTTTAAATGATGATATTAAGATTTCAAACATTATTTTAAAAAATAACGAAATTGAATTTCCCGTTTATAAAGATAAAAATAAAGTTTATAAGCAGTTTTCTATTTTAAAAAGAGAATTTAGACAGTATGTTGTTGATTCTTTAATCGAAAATAAAATATCTTCCAAAACTACCGACACTTCGTTTAAAATAAATAAATTTTCAATCCTAGAAAATCATAAAACGATAAAAGTATTTGCATCTGTAATTTTTAATGATGATATTGAAGTTGAATGTCGTATTATGCGCTCAAAAAACTGTTTATGGGTTGCGTGGCCTGCAAATAAAAATAATAATATTTGGGTTAAAGATTTTAAATTTATAAATAGAAATTTAAAGGAAACAATCGAAAAAAAATTAATTACAGATTATACTTCCATTAGTGGTTAATATGCTAAAAGAAAAAATAAATAAGAATATTTTAGACATTGTTTCAACTATAGGATTGCCTGTTTGCGCGGGTGTCTTTTTTGTTGTTTGGATTGTAATTTTACTTGAGCATCCTGTCATTAATTTCCCACTTATTGCAATTCCTATAATAGCGCTTTATTATTTTTCAGGTAATATATACAGCGGTATTCTAACTTTTATTACAATTATTACAGGTATTTTAGATATTGTATTTTTTATAGGACATAAGTCTGAAGCTCAATTTGTGTTCTTTGAATGTATAGCTATAATGTGTTTGTATTTAATTCTCGAAATGTATAAAGATAAGCATATTGCGATAAAGAATGGATTTTTTGAGGAATATGATACGCTGAATATGGAAATTATATTGAAAGAGTCTGCAACATTGGAAAACAAAAAACGAACTAACAACTTGTTGCGACAGGCAGAAAACTTTAGAAAGATTAGTAATATTCTTCAATCGTTTCAAGCCTCCCTTAACGAAAAAGAGACGATACATAAATGCGAGGATATTGTATATAATTTCATTGGGAAAGGTTCTTGGAAATTAAAGAAATATAAAGAAAGTGACGCTTTTTCTTTTTATGTGAAAAATACAACCTCGCCGTTAATGATAGCAAATATGTCTGAAGATCGACGCTTTCCTTCAGAACGCGATAACAATAAATTGTCGCTTATAGCAGTTCCTGTTGAGCTTAATAGCGCTTTTTGGGGAACGCTTCAAGGAACTTCGTACTTAAAAGGTTTTTTTAGTGAAGAAGATTTGAGACAGTTATCATTATTATTAGGAACAATTAGCGCGATTCTAAATAATTTTTATTCATATAAAAAACTGCAGATACTCGCAATTACAGATGGCGTAACGGGTCTTTATACGCATGCCTATTTTAGTGAAAGACTCAAAGAAGAACTAAATCGTTTGCAGAACAATAATGTATCGTTGTCTCTAGCTATATTGGACATGGATTTTTTTAAAAGCGTTAATGATCAGTACGGGCATCTTGCCGGGGATTCTCTTTTGCGTCAGATTGCGACGCTTTTATGTTCAAAATTTAGAAAAACGGATTTTATTGCAAGATATGGAGGAGATGAATTTGCTTTTATGATGCCTCATACAAATTCAAAAGAAGCGTCAAAAGTTTTAGAAAAAATAAGATTAGTAATTGAAAAAGAAAGATTTTTCTTGACGATAGAAAGTTTGTCGCCGGTTAGAATAAAAACAACAGGAAGTATCGGATTTGTTTCACTAAGTAAAAAAAATCCTATTTCTGAAGAAGATCTTATAAAAATGGCAGATGTTGCTTTATACAAGGCAAAGCAATCTGGCAGAAATAGAGTGGCAGAATATTCTGATGAATAGAAAAATATTAAATTTGATATATATACTTTTGACTCTCGCGGTTTTGTATTTTTTAATGCCTTCATTTGGAGGCGCTATTGTTTGGGCATCCTTCATTTCCTTGGCGGGATTTTATTACGCGCAATGGTTTAAGAGAGCTGTTTTTATTACTTCTTCAATAGCATGCGCGATAGCGCTTTTTTTTGTTAAAGAATACCCTTTTTCTACATTAAGCGCATGTTTGATTTTTATTTCGTTGATTCCTCTTCCGTATTATTTTCATATTAAATCCGGAAAATTAAAAAAAGATTTTTCTGCAAAAATCAGAGTTCTTAAAATCAAACATAGCGAGATTCTTGAGAAATATAAAGAATCATTTGACGAAAGGCAAAAATATGAAGATGAAACGGAAAGGATAATACAGTTTTATGTTGCATGTAAAAAGCTATCTAATTGCGCTGTGAAAGAAGAATATGTGAAAATAATTTTAAATGCTCTAGATGAAAAAGCTAGAATGATTGGATGTAGTATTTTTGAAAAAATTAAATTTGAGTGGAAACTTCTTGCTTCTTCAGGTATTCTTAAAGATAAAGATTTGGTTCCTTACGTACATTCATTAAAATTTTTGGGTAAGGATAAAAATTTTAATATTTTGGATAGTTTGTATAGTAAGGAATTAGATAATCGTAATTTTGGCGCCATTTATTGGCCTTTAAAAATAGAAGAAGAGCTTTTGGGTTGTATTGTTATAGTTACGGAAATGATTGATGTAGATAGATATATGGAAGAAGGGTTGATTTTTGCGCCTCATATTTCTTTGGGATTGAAACGAATTAATCTTTTTGACGAAATTAGCGAGAAGTCAAGAATCGACGGACTTACAGGTTTGTATCTCAGACGTTATTTTCTAAATAGATTAGATGCAGAAATGCAGAGAGACAGACGCTATAGCGATGGTTTTTATATTTTAATGCTGGATTTAGATAGGTTTAAAAACGTAAATGATAAATATGGGCATTTAACCGGCGATAAAGTGTTGGCAAGTATTGCTAAAATTATTTCTTCTTCTGTAAGACCATGTGATTTAGTGGGAAGATATGGTGGAGAAGAATTTGTGGTATTGATACCTTCGGTTAATGAAAAGGAAGTACAATTTATCGCTCAAAAAATAAAGAAATCCGTAAAAGACGCAGAGTTCGAAGAAAATGACGAGAAGTTTAATATTACTGTGAGCATCGGCATAAGTTATCACTCATCGAAGAGTATTTCCAATTCAAATTTTGTAATTAATGCGGCAGATAAGGCTTTATATAAGGCAAAAAATACAGGTAGGGACAGAATTGTTATGTATGCAGATATGTCTGATGATGTGTCAATTGGGCATAAAGGTTAAAAAAATTGCTAAAACGTTATAAAAGGCGAATTCAAGTTGCTAATGCAACAGTAGAATTAAAAACGTCTAACTTTCAGGCAACACTGATAACATATTAAGTAAAGCCTTATTTGATTCTTTACAGTTTTTATCAGTAACTTTAGCCAGCTACCAATAACTCTGGCGACCATTATTTAATTATTTTCTCTTCTATAGCTTCTCTTAAATAAAAATAGATTTGTTTTTCCCTCGTACGAAGGCGCGCAAGTGTATTTAGTAAATAATGACGACGTTGTATCACGAGATTGGAAAGCAGTTTTAGACAATAAAAATAACGATATTGAGAAAAATAATGCAAAACTATTGCTTGCAATAGAGAAAATAGTATATAACCTCGTCAAAATTCCTAAAATGCGCATTATGTTGTGATGTTTTACAGATAGTTTTCTTTTGGCAAGCTTTTTATTATAATGTTCCGCCATGAATGAAAATAATGAAATAAAAGTAATCAATTTAAAAAATCTGTCTCTCAGGTGGTCTGTGTTTGTAGCTTTAATACTTGGCGTTCTTGTTACTGCTCAGATTGTTGTTGCAAAAAAAGCCGAAGCTATGATGACTTCTGTCCCTGTTGTAGTGTTGCCATCATATTCACCGGAGACTTTGTTAAATGATGTTGATGCTAGAGTAAAATACCTTGCATCAAGAGTAAAAGACGTTGATTTTTTTGTTTATTCTGTTAAACCAAAGGATAATCTTTGGACATTGGCAAAAAAATACGGATACTCCGTACATACTTTGATTGGTGTAAATCCGCAGCTAAAAACTTATGAAATAAATATTAATCAGAAAATTGTAGTGCCGTCGTCAGGAGGTTCTCTTCATCCTGTTCAAGAGGGCGATACTTGGTCAAAAATTTCGAAACATTATGATATTGATGATAAAGTGTTGCAACTTAAAAATTTTGGCATTACAAATCTTGTTCCGGGAGAATATGTTTTTATTCCTGGCAAACATCCAGCTATAAATTTAATGAACAAGGGAATGCAGGAGAAATACGAATTTCGTTCGTTATTTCGGTCTCCTCTATGTGGTTGTCCTTCAAGTCATTTCGGAAAAAGAAAACATCCTGTAACAGGTAAAATTAGTTTTCATGGGGGCGTAGATATTGCCGTTCAGTCCGGAACATGGGTAGGCGCTGCTGCGGACGGAGTTGTTATTGTTGCAAGTCACAATGTCGGGCATTATGGAACGGCTGTGTTTATTGATCACAGAAATGGATACATAACACATTATGGTCATCTTTCTTCTATAAATGTAAGGTTGGGACAAAAGGTTAAAAAAGGACAGCTGATAGCTAAAAGCGGAACAACCGGCAGAGTAACGGGACCACATCTTCATTTTACAATTAAAAAAGGCGACAAAGCATTAGATCCTATGAAACTTATATGGTAGTTCGCTTACAGACTACTCTTTTTTGGCGCTGTTTGTTATTTCTGTCTTTTTCAACAAAAATTGTATTTCCACTAAGATTCTTTTCTGCGTAGTACGTAAGCGTTGCGTTTTTTGTATTTCTTCTTCAGTTGTTGGCAACAACTATAGATCTCCCTATAAATCGGTATGTATAATGTAATCAACTAACTTTACATTGATACAATGCGCCAATATAAAGTTAGTTTATTATAGCTGATATTTTCGTTATTATACAAAAAACAGCGTCAACAATCAGGAAATATAGCGATTGACGGTTAATGGTTAAAGATATATAATGTTTGCAGTCATGAGAGTGACTTCATGTTGATGCGCCAACATAGAAGTGTGTGACTGTAAAGTTTTTTCTGTATTTTTGAGATGTGTGGTGGCGGTCATAATTTTACAAGTTTGTAGCAGGGTTTATAGGTAGTCCTTCGATGAACTTTTTTGAAGTTGACGTAGTAGAAAAAAAGTAACACAGTTTTTCTTAACGAAGGAACGTTTGAAATCAAACTGCCAAAGCAGTTTAAAGAAAAGTTTTATCACACGTTGGGCGAAAAGTTACTATGGGCGTAAGACCCGAAGACATAATATGATAAACTTTTCTTCAATACGGCAAATAAAAAAGTAAGCATCTTAAAGCGCTGTAATTGAGTTAGTAGAACCGCTTGGCAGTGAAAAATATTTGTATTTAGATATGGGCAAAATGAGTTGATTGCAAGGGTTGAATATCTAAATCAGAGGAAAATTAATCAGGTAATAGAGCTTGTGTTTGACTTGTCAAAAAGTCATTTGTTTGATACAGAAAGCAGTGGAAGAATTATTTAGTATATGGCTTCAACAGAAAAGAGCTTACGCGTTACGGGATTTTTTATTTCGTGAGTTATTGGGGAAAAATAAAATATGAAAAAGAAGAAAACAAATGATGTGTCGGAACTTTTAAAAATAGCCCAAAAACCGTCAAAGATTGCAAGAAAATTGCATCCTTTTTATCGCGGTAAAATTGAAGTTGTTCCAAAATGCAGAGTCAAAAGTTTAGATGATTTTTCAATATGGTATAGTCCCGGTGTGGCTGCTGTATGTACTGATATTTGCAACAACCCAGAACTCGTGTATGAATATACAAACAAATGGAACAGCGTTGCCGTTGTAAGCGATGGCACAAGGGTTTTAGGGCTGGGCGATATAGGTCCTGAGGCAGGCATGCCCGTTATGGAAGGTAAAGCGCTTTTGTATAAATATCTTGGCGGTGTTGACGCGTATCCAATATGTCTTGGTACAAAAGATGAAAAAGAAATAATACAAACTGTAAAAATACTGCAGCCGTCGTTTGGTGGTGTAAATTTGGAAGACATAGAGCAGCCAAAATGTTTCCCTGTTTTAAACACTTTAAGAAAAGAATGTCATATACCCATCTGGCATGACGATCAGCAGGGAACAGCTCTTGTAACTCTTGCCGGTTTTATAAACGCCTTAAAAGTTGTTGGTAAAAAAATAGGTAAAATTAAAATTGCCATGGTAGGGGCAGGCGCTGCCAATATATGTATATCAAGGCTTTTAATGCTTTATGGCGCGAATCCTAAAAATATAGTTATGGTTGATGTTAAAGGAACCCTGCATAAGGAGCGCTTTGATTTAAAAAATAGTCCTGACCATTGGTCGCTTGCAATAGATACAAATGCAAGTGATATTCGCGGTGGAATTAGAGAGGCTATGGAAAATTCCGATGCTGTTATTGCCCTATCAACTCCCGGTCCCGGAGTTATAAAGAAAGAATGGATACAGACAATGGCTAAAAATCCTATTATTTTTGCGTGCGCAAATCCCACTCCGGAAATTTGGCCGTGGGAAGCAAAAGAGGCAGGAGTGGCTGTGGTTGCGACTGGGAGAAGCGATTTTGCAAATCAGGTAAATAATTCTTTGGGATTTCCCGGAGTTTTTCGCGGAGCACTCGATATAAGAGCTTCTACAATTACAGATACTATGTGTATAACGGCTGCCACGGAGCTTGCTTCTTGTATAGCAGACAATAAAATAAAACCTGATAGGATTCTTCCTACGATGAACGATTGGGAAATATTCCCTAAAATAGCCGCCGCTATAGGCGTAAAAGCTATAAAGGAAAAGGTTGCAGGCAAAAAATTAAGTTATGACAAAATTTATGACAATGCAAAAGCAATAATCAAAAGAAGCAGAGCTATAACAGATATAATGATGAAAAAAGGTTGTATAAAAAGTGCGAAAGATAAAATCTGAAATAATAATTAATGCAGTTGCTGATGTATGCTCAAAAGCAAATTTTGAGCTTCCTGAAGATATTTTAAGATGTCTTGGGCAGTGCGTTGCTTTGGAAACAGGCACAGCTAAAGATATTTTTGGAGAAATTATCGAAAATGCAGATATCGCCAAGAAAGAACAAATTCCATTATGTCAGGACACGGGTACGGCCAATTTTTTTATAAAATTGGGCAAAGATATAATTATTGAGGATGGCAATCTTTACGATGCAATAAATAAAGGCGTCTCTTCCAGTTATGTAGGTAATTATTTACGTAAATCAATTGTTTCAGATCCTCTCGAAAGAAAAAATACTCAAGATAACACACCGGCAAATGTTTATGTTGATATAGTTGACGGTAATGAAATAGAAATTATTTTTTTACCTAAGGGCGGCGGTAGCGAAAATGCCAGCGCGTTGAAAATGCTTACTCCGTCGGTAGGATGGAACGGTATAAAAGAGTTTGTTTTAAATACTGTAAACGATAAAGGAAGAAGCGCATGCCCTCCCTTGGTTGTAGGCGTCGGTATCGGGGGCGATTTTTCATCTGTCGGACTTCTTGCAAAAAAAGCTTTGCTTAGGAAAATTGATAGCAATAATCAAAGTATTTTTTATGATAATAAAGAGCAGGAATTGTTAGACGATATAAACAAATTAAATATTGGTCCTATGGGGCTTGGTGGAAAGATTACGGCTCTAGCTGTGTTTATTGAAACTAAGCCTGTTCATATAGCCTCTCTTCCTGTAGCTGTAAGTATTCAGTGCCATTCTTGTAGAAGAAAGACGGTCGTAATATGAAAATAAATTTACAAGATTTGGTTCTAAATACGAAAACTTTAAAAGCGGGACAAAAAATTTTGCTTAGCGGAGTTATTTATACTGCAAGAGATGCTGCTCATAAAAGAATGATAACCATGTTGGATAGCGAAGAAAAAACACCTATAGATTTAATCAATGCCACAATTTATTATTGCGGGCCAACTCCTGCAAAACCGGGCGCTGTTATTGGAGCGTGCGGTCCAACAACATCATCACGGATGGATGCGTTTACGCCGAGGATTTTAAAAGAAGGCGTTAAAGTTTTGATTGGCAAAGGCGCAAGGTCTAACGATGTTGTTAGTTCAATAAAGGAAAACAGCGCTCTATATTTTGTAGCAACAGGCGGTGTTGCGGCCCTTATTTCTAAGACCGTAAAAAGAGCAGATTTAATTGCTTTTGAAGATTTAGGACCGGAAGCAATATACAGGTTGGAAGTTGAAGATATGTCGTTAATTGTTGCAATAGACAGTTTTGGCAATATAGTCAAATCGCTTTAAGTTGCGTTGTTAAGTTTTAACATCATCTCGCCATTGCGAGACTTGTGGCGTTTGCGAGTCGTGGCAATCTAGACAACAACGATGCTGGATTGCTTCGTCATTTTATCAACCCACTGAAAAAAGTGGTATAAGAAATCCTTGAAAAAAGGTATAATTAAGTGAGCATATAAGCTTTATCAAGGTAATACTGCTTACAACAATTGTTAATAATGACTAGTAGCTTACGCATAACAGCGACAATAGCGACCATTTTAAGTTTGCCGTTGTT
>NZ_JAIXMZ010000050.1:0-8887 GCF_020328025.1 Candidatus Endomicrobiellum pyrsonymphae
GAAAACATATTCTCATCTATTTTGAGTTTTTGCAATGCTGATCTTACATACGTTAAAGCAGCTTGTGCAGACTCTTTCATAACATCGCCAAGCTTTCCCGTAAGAACCAAAGAACCTTTGCCTTTCATTTTATTTACTTCTATAGTAAGAGTTTCTCCTCCAACTTCAGTCCACGCAAGCCCTGTCGCTACACCTATATCATTTGCCGCAATTCTTTCCCTTTCATAATGAGCAATACCTAAATATTTATTTAGATTTTCAGTCGTAATCGTTACAGATTTTAATTCTTTGTTAAACTCAAGTTCTTTCGCCGCTTTCCTACAAAGACTGGCAATTTCTCTAGTCAAATTACGAACACCAGCTTCACGTGTATAACTAGCAATTACAGTATCAAGCGCGCCTTCTGCAAAAACAAGTTCTTCAGAAGTTAATCCATGTTCTTTTAATTGTTTAGAAATTATAAAGTCCTGAGCTATATGACGTTTTTCCTCATCTGTATAACCTGAAAATCTTATAAGCTCCAATCTGTCAAGCAAAGTATTTGGAATATTATTTAAAGAATTTGCCGTAGTTATAAACATAACATTTGATAAATCAAAATCAACGTCAAGATAATGATCACCAAAAGCATAATTTTGTTCAGGATCTAAAACTTCAAGCAATGCGGCAGACGGATCGCCTCTCCAATCGAACCCCATTTTATCTATTTCATCAAGAATAAATACAGGGTTGTTAGAGCCTGCTTTTTTTATAGATTGTATAATTTTCCCCGGCAGCGATCCTATGTATGTGCGTCTATGCCCTCTTATCTCAGCCTCATCTCTCACACCGCCCATAGAAATACGTATAAAATTTCTCCCAAGACTTCTTGCTACAGATTTAGCAATAGAAGTTTTGCCTACCCCTGGAGGTCCTATAAAACAAAGAATGGGACCTTTGATCTTTTGCACTCTTGATAAAACGGCAAGATATTCTAAGATTCTGTCCTTAATTTTTTCCAATCCGTAATGATCTTGATCCAACACTTCTTTAGCTCTATTTAAGTCCAAATTATCAGTAGTCGATTTTTCCCAAGGCAAATCTAAAATCCACTCGATATAAGTCCTTATAACAGTGGCTTCCGGAGACATAGGCATCATTTTTTCAAGTCTTGACATCTCCTTATCTGCAGCATCTCTTGCAGTCTGAGGCATTTTTGTATTTTTTAATTTTTCTTTTAATTCGTCAACATCTTTTTGAATGTCATCTTTTTGCTTAAGCTCTTTTTGAATAGCTTTCATCTGTTCTGTAAGATAATATTCCTTTTGCGTTTTTTCTATTTGATTTCTTACCCTGACCTGAATGCGTCTCTCAATACTTAATATTTCTATTTCTGAATTAAGAATCTGTATAATTTTTTCCAAACGTTCGATAGGATTTACAAGTTCAAGAACTGATTGTTTATCGACATTCTTTATCGCAAGATGCGAAGCAATTGTATCTGCAAGTCTTGCAGGATCCGTAATATTGCTTATAGAAATAAAAATTTCCATAGGCATTCTTGTATTTAATTTTACATATTGCTCAAAAAAAGAAATAGAGCGTCTCATAATTGCTTCCGCTTCAGGTGTTATTTCGGTTTTTTCGTCGAAAACTTTTACACCCACCTCAATGTAACCTTTATCGCTTAATCTGAAATCAGTCCATTGAACTCTGCATATACCCTCCACAAGAGCTTTTAGTGTCCCGTCAGGCATTTTTAATATCTGCAATACTTCGCAAACTGTGCCTATATTAAAAACATCCTTGGGAGTTGGATCTTCAACTTGAATATTTTTCTGCGTAACAATAAAAACCAATCTATTTGTGGCCATAGATTCTTCTAAAGCTCTTATAGATTTTTCTCTGCTTACGGCAAGAGGTAGAACCATCGCCGGATATACAATAATGTCTTTTACAGGGAGAAGAGGGAGTAAATCTGGAATTTTGAGATTTTCAATTTTATCGGGGCTAAATCTATCCAATTCGCTCATGCAGTCTCCTTTGTATTTTTACGCACAAGACTTGGCTTTTCTTTTTTTAATACGGTTTCAGCCGTAACTATAGTTTTTACAACCGAAGGGTCACTTGGAACGTCAAACATTGTATCGAGTAAAATATTTTCTATAATTGACCTTAATCCTCTTGCTCCGGAACCTCTTTTGAAAGCCTCTTCAGAGATTTTTTCCAAAGCAGCTTTTTCAAACTCAAGTTCAACATTTTCTAACTGAAACATTTTTTTATATTGTCTTACCAATGCATTTTTAGGTTCAGTTAAAATATGAACAAGATCTGCTGTTGATAAATGATTAAGAGTAGAAATAACAGGCACTCTCCCTATAAACTCAGGAATCAATCCAAATTTTATCAGATCTTGGCTTTCAACTTTAGAAAGCGCAAAATCGGCATTTTTAAAATTATCTCTGTTATCCATACCTTCTCTTATAAACCCTAAAGTCTTTTTTGATAATCTGCTTTCTATTATTTTATTTAGTCCATCAAAAGCTCCTCCGCATATAAAAAGAATATTTGTAGTATCAATTTTTAAATATTCCTGCTGCGGATGTTTTCTACCGCCTTGAGGAGGAACACTTGCAATTGTCCCTTCAAGAATTTTTAAAAGAGCCTGCTGAACGCCTTCGCCGGAAACATCCCTTGTTATTGACGGCATGTCAGATTTTCTTGAGATTTTATCTATTTCATCTATATAAATTATACCTTTTTCCGCTCTTTTAATATCAAAATCAGCATTTTGTATAAGTCTTAAAAGTATATTTTCAACATCTTCTCCAACATACCCTGCCTCTGTCAGCGTAGTTGCATCAGAAATAGCAAAGGGTACGTTAAGTATTCTTGCCAAAGTTTGAGCCAAAAGAGTTTTACCTGTACCCGTAGGACCTATAAGCAAAACATTGGATTTATGCAATTCAACATCATCTTTTTCAACAGCAGAATTTTTTAACCTCTTATAATGGTTGTACACAGCAACAGACAAAATCTTTTTTGCATGTTCTTGACCTATAACATAAGAATCAAGAATTTTTTTTATTTCGCTCGGTTTTAACAATTTCAGTACGACATCTTTAGAAGCTTGCTTATTAGAACTGTCAAACAATTCCATCGAATTTCTCGCACATTCTTCACAGATATAAACACCATTTACGCCTACCAACTTATGGGGATACTCCTTGTTACAGAATATGCAATTTTTACTATTATTGTTAAAATTATTTTCCATTTTAATCCTTTACTTTCTCATATTTTCTTTTTGCTTTGTACTTATTATTTGTTTTTTCAGCCAAACTAAACGATGAATTTTCACATGAGTACTGATTTATTCCTTTATTTGCAAGATTTACATATTTTTGAACATTGTCATAACCTATGTACCGTCTTTTACTTTTTAGCGCAGAGATACATGTTGTTCCACTTCCACAAAACGGATCTAAGACTATATCATTTTTAAAAGTAAATAATTTTATCAACCTTTCAGGCAATTCCTCAGGAAAAGGAGCAGGGTGCCCTATGCTTTTTGCAGAAACAGTTGGAAAAGTCCAAATACTTTTTGTATACTCCAAAAATTCATTTCTAGAAATTGTACTTTCTTTATTTTTAGCATTCCGCGAAAAATTCTCTTTAGAAAAAATTAGAATGTATTCATGTACATCTCGTAATACTGGATTTGCAGCCGACTTCCAACTACCCCATGCTGTTGATGTACCTGCGCTTGCTGCTTTATTCCAAATTATTTCTCCTCTCATTGAATATCCAAGTTTTATCATATCCTCTATTAGGTAAGAATGGAGAGGAATGTATGGCTTTCTGCCAACATTTGCAATATTAATACAAGCTCTTCCGCCAACAACGAGCTTTTTATACGTTTCAGAAAAAACATCTTTGAGTAATTTTCTATACTCATCTAAAGAAAGATCGTCATCATATTCTTTTTTAACATTATATGGAGGAGATGTAACGACAAGATGAATGCTATTCTCTGGTAGTTCTTCCATTTTAATACTTGATTTGCAATAAATTTTATTAATTTTTTCAGGAAGAGGATCAAACTCATCGTAATTTTTATTTTTATTTTTTATTTTTATATTATCGTACATCCTGCTATTATAAAAATCCGCTGAATTATGATTCAGTCTTCCGGAATTTCCAAAGAATAACGTTTTAGCGCTTTTATTTATGTTCATTCTAGTAAACTCAAAAATTTAGTTGCTTTCATTTCATTTGTAGATTCTTTACAGGCAATCGTAATATATTTACCTATTTCTTATTTTGTTTTCATACTTGAGAAAAAATTCAAATCACAACTTAATAAATCTTTTACACAATGTTTTAATTCATTTAAAGAATCAAATCTAAGAAAACCTTTATCTTTGGTCTCTTTTAAATTATCCTTATCAGTAACTTCATCTAAAGGATATGGATTCAACGACCAGATATTTTGTATTATGCCAGACGTTTTTAAATGATCTATCTTCTCATAATAAATTTTTGTTATAGGGGTATTCCCAATAATAACTATGGGAATACGCTTTGCAGCTTCGCTAGAAGTCCTAATATTTATGCTTTTCCCTATCGCTTTTAACATTGAATCCGAACGCAGCAGACTAGGATTCCCTCTATGAGTCTTGTAGTCACCAAGACACTGAAGTTTTGAGTTTTGTAGTTCCCAATTCCAAACGATAGACATTTTTACCTCAAAAATAATCAAAATATCATCGCTATTTTGTTTCTTACTGTTACTTTTTGAAACAACAACATCTGCCGCTGATTTCGAAGTCAATCCCAAATCAGCACATTCAACATCACTTACCGCATATAAACTTTTAGGTAAAACACTAGAAATCAACTCCGTCACCCACTTTTCAGTGAAATCCCCAATATATGAGTTTCTACTCTGTAATGTTGACGTCACCCCCTCATATGATTTTGGCCAATATGCAACAAGATGTTTATCAGCATTGTAAAAAAGCTTCTCTGCAGTTGTAATTTCTAACAATTTCATAAAGAACTTTTCTTCACAATTTCTGTTCCACAATGCGTCGACACTTTTCATTATTCCTCTATATCGATCATCATTATAGTTTTTTATGAGCATATTCTTTTCAAAAATTGCAACCAATCACTTCAAAGTCACTATAACCTCATCTACAAGACCGTATTCTTTTGCTTCTTGAGCGGACATGTAATGATTTCTATCGGTGTCTTTTAACACCTGTTCCGTAGTTCTCCCCGTGTGTTTTGCAAGTATTTCGGAAAGTTTTTGTTTGGTGGAGACCAATTCCCTTGTTTCTATGTCAATGTCAGAAACGGTACCTGATAAACCTCCGCCATAAATTAAGGGCTGATGTATCATAATTCTAGAATGAGTTAAAGCGTATCTTCTGCCTTTTGATCCTGCAGCGAGCAGAACGGCTCCAAAAGACATTGCCATTCCCATACAAATCGTAATGATTGGGCTTTTGATAAATTGAATGGTATCATAAACAGCAAGTCCGGCAGTAACCATACCGCCGGGCGAATTTATATATAAACTTATATCTCTCCCGGGATCTTCTGAGTCTAAATATAAAAGTTGCGCTATTAAAACGTTTGCGGAATCGGTGGCAATCGACCCATCATGTCCGCCAATAAAAATAATTCTATCTTTGAGAAGCCTCGAATATAAATCATATGTTACAGCCGACCCTTGATTCCATCTTTCTATTACTGTTGGTATTAACGACGGCATCTTTTTCTCCTCACACTACAATCAAATGCTCTAAATTGCGTCGGCGGCTGCTTCGCGAGAAATGAAACAACCCAGCATTGTTGTTGCCTAGATTGCTACGACTTGTAAACACCGCAAGTCTCGCAATGACGAGATGGCGTTAAAACTTAACAGCACGACTTAAAGCGACTTAATTACATTATGCTAATCTTTTTTCAAAGGCATATCTTTTTCTTCTACTTTTATTTTTGCATTATCAATCAAAAACCCAAACAGTTTCTGTTCTTTTAACGAAAGCATTATATTTTCTTTTTTTTCTATAAAGTATTTATTAACTGCGCTTTCTTTTCCGGGATTAGAAGTTCTCATTTTATTTTTTTCTGCTTCAATATCAGCGTCAGCTACTGTAAGATTTTCACTTAAATATATTGCATTTAAAATATAAGAAAGCCTTACATCTTTTTCAGCTTCTTCTTTAAATTTTGCGTCTTTAAGTTCTGCTTCTTTTTCAACATATTCTTTGGAAGCGCCTTGATTTTGCATATAATCTTTCATTCTTTTAACTAAAGTTTTCTTTTGCTCTTCAACCAAAGATTGAGGAACTTCAAATTTGTTTTTCTCGAGCAAATGAGCAATAATTTGCTTTTCGACATTCATATCTTGGCGACGTTTTTCTTCAACCTCTATTGTTTCTTTTACTTTTGTTTTTAAACCTTCAAGATTTTCGATTCCCATATCTTTGGCAAAATCATCGCTAAGTTCAGGAAGTTCTTTTTCTTTTACTTCAATAACTTTAATTTTAAAAGATATTGTTTTACCTGCCAAAGTTTTATTAGGATAATCTGCAGGATATTCAATGTCCGCGTCTTTTTCTTTGCCGATTTTCGTGCCTGCAAGGGCATCTCTAAATCCCTTAAGCACATTTTCGGAACTCAGATCTAACATATGTCCCCTGGCCGTAATTTCAGGCAAAGCTTTCCCGTCGGTATCAAAAGCATCGTAATCAACTGAAACAAAACTTTCATTAGTAATATCTCCAGATTTAGACGGTACTAGTTTCGCATTTCTCTCCCTTAAAGCATCAAGACTTTGAGATAAACTTTCATCAGTAATTTTAAAAACTTCTTTTATCACAGGAATGTTTTTATAATCTTTTGCGTCAATTTGCGGATGACGCTCAGCTGTAAAACGATATTTCAAAGCCTGTCCAAGTTCATAATTAAACTCTTCAACTACAGGAAAATCAATTGGAGCAAAAACTTCCTTTTCTAAAACATTTAAAACCGTCTTCCTAATAATACTCTCAACCGCTCTATCTTTAGCTTCAGCGGTAAATTTCTGCTTTACAATACTTACAGGTACTTTGCCCTGCCTAAACCCATCAATTCTAGCCTTTCGCTGTATCTGACTAAAAGCAGAGTTAATTTCTTCTGCGACAATATTTTCCGAAACTTCAACATCCACAGTTATGGAACAAGATTTTTTGTCAATAACCGAGGATTTAAAATCAATTGTCTTTTTCTCTTGAGCCATTTATTTTTCCCTTTTAATTCTACATCAATACTATTTGCAATACCGACAGAATGAAGTACAGCATCTTTTGTTGGTTTACAATGCGGACGGAGGGATTTGAACCCCCACACCTTACGGTATATGGTCCTAAGCCATACGCGTCTGCCAATTCCGCCACGCCCGCATTGTGAATGTAATTATATGTGATACAGTTGACGATTATAGCGACACAAAAAATGCGCTGCATAGGACTTGAACCTATAACCTAACGATTAAGAGTCGTTTGCTCTACCAATTGAGCTAGCAGCGCGTCAGTGCAATTCTCAAACTTAACATTAACGCAATGTGCTAATGTGAAAATACTCGGAGACCATATGGGCGGAAAGGGAATTGAACCCTCACGGCTCTTGCGAGCCTCAGGATTTTAAGTCCTGTGCGTCTGCCAGTTCCGCCATCCGCCCACAAGAAAGTCGTTTTACTAACAGCTTTTTTATTAAATCTCCGGGATTGTATAACATTTCCGAAATTCTTTCAAATAACCCAACGACAAGACGGCATAGAAACATTAATTATTTTCTATGGAGTCAGGCGTTTAATAAGCTCAAAAAGTTTTTTGTTTATTGAATCTTTTGCAATTCCACCAACAATAACAACTATTTTTTCTCTTTAGTCTTATCATCAATTTTTTCTTCTATTTTTGTTTCAGGTTTTGCAGTCTCGTCAGCATAATTAATCTGCAAATTAGAAACTGTCGAAGTCAGCATTTCCTCTTCTTTTTTTGTCAAATTACCATTCGTTTTATCGCGAAGCATAATAAGCATATCAATCGTCGTTTTGGCTCCCTGTAAATCCCTTTCTAATTTGCCATTAACAGGATTTGCAATTTTCCCAAGCTGGCACCAAGCGGAAGAAGCAAACATAGTTATAATGTTAAAAAAATAAGGATTTAAATCTAAAGTTTCTTGTTCTGACATTTTTCCTCCTGGTAAAACAATATTATTTAAAAAATTTATTGATTGCTATATCAATCCTGTTAACAACTTTTTCCTTGCCCATCAATTCCATCGTATGGAACAAACTCGGACCTTGCGTCCTTCCTGAAATAGCAACTCTTATGGGGTGAAACACCTGTCCTGTTTTTAAAGCTTTTTCTGTAGCTAAATTTCTTGCATACTGTTCTAAAGCTCCTGCGGAAAAATCCTGCTGATTTAGAAGCCTTGATATGCTTTCCGTTAAAACAATTTTTGCGCTTTCCTTAGATATATCTGAAAGGAATACTTTGTTTATTGCTTCTTCTCTATAATCAACTTCTTTTGTAAAAAAGAAATCCACAAGAGACGGAATATCTTTCAACAATTTTATCTTATCATGTTCCAAAGACATGGCTTTCTTTAACAACTCAACATCCCAGTTCTCAACTAATTGTTCATTGTTTGTATATTTTAACCAATCAACAAACAAATTGTATATTTGTTCCGGCGTTTTGGAGCGAATTTTTTCACCATTAAGCCACAACAACTTTGCAGGGTCAAAAGTTGACGGACTAGTTCCGCATCTCTCAGTAGAAAACTTTCGTATCATCTCTTCTATTGTAAAAATCTGCTGACTATCCTCTGTTGACCAACCAAGCAATGC
>NZ_JAIXMZ010000051.1:0-8788 GCF_020328025.1 Candidatus Endomicrobiellum pyrsonymphae
CATACAGAGTATTGTCAAAGAAACAAGAAGTGCTTTTCCGAATGTTAAGTTTGGCATACATGCCCACAACGACTCTGACTGCGCTGTTGCAAACTCTATTGCTGCAATTGAAGAAGGTTGTATATTAGCGCAGGGAACAGTAAACGGTTATGAAACAAATACTAATATTTGATACTACGTTAAGAGATGGCTCTCAAGGAGTCGGAATATCTTTTACAACGGAAGACAAAATAAAAATAGCAAAAGTTTTAGACTCTTTTGGCGTTTCGTACGTTGAGGGGGGTGGTCTGGATCCGGTCCTAAGGATGATTTGTTTTTTGAACAAATGAAAAAATCTCCTCTCAAACGCGCAAAACTTACAGCATAAGGAACAATACCTCCGTCAATGCTTCTTGGCATTGCCACCTCTTTCAGAGAAAGGGGAATTAACTACAACATGGATTCGTTCTTTTTCGCGAGACAAACGAAGTTTACCATCGACTGCATTAATTGGTGGACAATCGGCAAAATACAGATTCTAGGATAATTCAATGCTAGATAAGGATATATTAAAAAAACAGATACATCAGCTTGAAATAAAATCAAATAAACTTGTAAATGAAATTTTTGCAGGACAGTATCAAAGCGTTTTTAAAGGGCAAGGGATAGAATTTGTGGAAGTCAGAGAATATCAAGTTGGTGATGATTTTAGAAGTATTGATCGCAATGCTACCGCCAGATACGGCAAACCTTATATAAAACTTTTCTCACAAGAAAGAGAACTCACGGTAATATTTCTCATAGACGTTTCATCATCACAAAACTTTGGCAGCGCTGATAAATTAAAATCTGAAGTTGCAGCAGAAGCGACTGCTCTTTTGGCATTTTCATCTTTAAAAAATAATGATAGAGCTGGGATGCTTTCTTTTACCGATAAAGTGGAAAAAATTATTACGCCTAAAAAAGGGAAGAACACCATTTTAAGAATTATAAATGAGATTCTTGATTCAAATTCGTCAGGCATAAAAACATCGATATCAACGGCATTAAAAGCAATAAATGAAATATGGCGAAGAAAAGCCGTTGTTTTTCTTATTTCAGATTTTCAAGATGAAAATTATGAAAAAGATTTAATAATAACTGCAAAGAAACACGATTTGGTATGTATAAAAATAGAGGATAACAGAGAAAAAGATTTGCCGAAAGTGGGTTTAATTGAAATGCAAGATCCCGAGACAAAAGAGACAATGATAGTTGACAGCTCTTCTGTTGCAGAATTGTTTAAACAAAAGAGCAAAGCTCTTAATGAAAAAACTGACAGAATATTTAAAAACGCCAAAGTAGGTATTATAAATTTAAATACAAATGAATCTTATGTAAAGCCTCTCATAAGATTTTTTAAAGAGAGAGAACATCGAGCGGGTTTGCGATGAAATATTGTGTTTTTGCCAAGCATATTATTTTAAATAGCTTATTTGTTTTCTGTTTTTGTGCGTTTTTAAACGCTCAGGAGACGATAGAAGTTTCATTAAACAAAAACAGAGCTTATGTTGGCGATGTTATAAATTTTACTGTAAAAGTCCAACTGCCGCCAAATGCTCAAATAACCGCAAAGCAGAATTTTCATTTTAACGATTTTGATATCATAAGTTCAGATGTTAAACACTTGCCAAGCATAGAAAATACTTATGAATTAGATTTCAATATTGCCGCGTATAAAACAGGATCATTTACCATAAATCCTTTAACGGTTTTCTATATAAATCCAGATGGTACGAGCAATCTATTTTTAACTCCGGAAGAACATGTTGAAATTATAAGTGTTGCAGACAATGCTCAAGTGCAAGGTATAAAAGATATAAAAGCTTTAAAAAAATTTAAGATAAAATCTTTGCACGTTGCCTTAATTCTTTTTGTGTTGTTATTGTTTATTGTTTATGCTGCATTTACAGTAAAGAGCTTTGTTGAATATATAAAAAAATCAAAACAAGTTGAAATAGATCCTAAAACTAAGGCTTTAAACGCTTTGGAAGATTTGTACAAAACTAGAAGCGATATAAGCGCGAGAAATTTTTATTATACGATGTCGAGAATTTTGAGATCTTATGTATCTAAAAAATGTAATTTTGAGGCTATAGAAATGACGACGTCTGAATTTTTTGACAAAATTAAACCGATTATGCCTAAAGAAATTAATATCAATGAATTTAAAGACTACTTAAAAGTTTTTAATTTGGCAAGATATGCGGATTTTACACCTGATGAAACAAAAAGAGAAAATAATTATAATTTCACGAAAAAGCTTTTGGAGTTGTTATGAAATTTGCAAATCCGCTATATCTTTTAATATTTCTTTTGCTTTTAGCGTTTGTATATGCATACAGAAACATTATTAATAAAAAAGCATTTAAACCCTATATAAGTTTTTCGCGGATAAATCTTCTTGAAAATAACGGTGCGAGATTTAAAGAAAATCTTCTAAATCTCTTGAAAATTTTAAAATATCTTGCGTTGATATTGATTATCATTGCTGTTGCAAGACCTCAGAGAGGAAAAGTATTTGAACAATCAAACGATCAAGGTATTGATATTATAATGGCGCTTGACACTTCGACAAGTATGAGATCGATTGATTTTAAGCCTTTGAACAGGATGGAGGTTGCAAAAAAAGTTACGCAAGAGTTTATAAAGGTGAGAAAATATGACAAGATTGGATTAGTAATTTTTTCGGGACTTGCTTTTACGCAGTGTCCGCTTACGACAGATAAAGATTCTCTTGTTGAATTTGTTAAGAATATAAATATTGGGGATACAGGTCTTGATGGTACCGCGATAGGGTCTGCAATTATGACTTCAGTAAACCGTTTGAAAGACAGTCAAGCCAAAAGTAAAGTTTTAATACTTGTTACAGACGGCAATAACAATATGGGTGAAATTGATCCTATAACGGCTTCAAAAATAGCTCAAGAGTACGGCATAAAAATTTATACGATTGGTGTTGGCAGTCTTGAGGGAGCAATTTACGAAATACCCGATCCATTTTTTGGAACGAGAGAGTTTAGAACTACCCAGGATGCAATCAATGAAGATGTTTTAAAAGAAATATCTCGCAATACCGAAGGCGAATATTTTAGGGCTCAAGATACGAAATCTTTTGAGAATATAATGAAACAGATAGATAAATTGGAAAAATATGAAATCAAAGTAACGCAGTTCATTAAGTATAACGAGCTGTATAAATATTTTTTGATTCCCGCGTTTATTTTATTGTTGCTCATAATTGTTTTAGATAATACTTATCTAAGAAAGTTGCCGTGATAATTAAAAGGAAATTATGTTTGCAGATAAAGTTTATTTATTGCTTCTTTTTTTAATGCCTATCTTGATATTTTTCTTTTTCGTCGCGTTCAAAAAAAGAAAAGCAGCGTTGAATACGTTCGTATCAAGTATGAATATGCCGATACTTGCTGTTGTTAATTTGAAAGCGTACAAAGTGAAATATATTTTATTGCTTGTAGGACTTTTTTTTGTTATTCTCGCTCTTGCCCGTCCTCAATATGGCGAACAAAAAAGAACAGTTATAAAAGAATCGTCTGAGATAGTCGTAGCTTTAGACGTTTCAAAAAGCATGCTTGCCCAAGATTCTAAGCCAAATAGACTAGAGCAGGCAAAACTTATGGTGTTAAGAGTTGTTGAAGAAAGCCCCGGTGAAAAAATGGGCGTTATTATTTTTTCAGGAACTGCTATGTGGCAGTGCCCTATGACCTATGATTTGCAGGCATTGAAAATATTTTTACAAAGTGTTGAAGCAGGCAGTCTTCCTTTTGGAGGCACTCAAATAAGCGACGCAATTATACTTGCTTCTAAAGCTGTTAGCGGTAAGACCGCGTCAGAGAGAGCGATGCTTTTAATTAGCGATGGTGAAGATCATGATTCAAGAATAAAAGAAGCCTTAAATATTGCGAGGAAAGCGGAATTAAAAATTATTTCAGTTGGTATTGGCACACATGAGGGTTCTCCTATTCCTTTAAGAGATGAAACAGGGACCATAAGAGATTATGTAAAAGATAGGAATGGTCAGATAGTCGTAAGTAAAGCAAATTCGATTTTGCTAAAAAGTATTGCTGATGAAACCGGCGGAAAGTATTTTGATGCTTCCGATAAAGATATTTCGCCTATACTTATAAAGGCAGTTCGGGATTTAGATAAGACTAATGATGAAGTCAGCGAAAATGACACTAAAACAGATAGATTCCAGATATTTTTATTATTTGGATTGATTGCATTGTTTGTCGCCCTTTTGTTCCCAGTGAGTCGTAAAAAATGAAAAATGTAAAGTCGAATTAATAACAAAGGCTTTGTAACCTCTCATCTTATCTCGTCATTGCCACATCTTTTGTAAAAAGGAGAATTTACTACAGTGTTTTTATTCCCCTTTTTCTGAAAGGGGCGGTGGGGTGTAGCTCGACGCGGTGTATTGAGAAAACGGCAGTCGAAATTTGACGGAGTATCGTTAATTTGGAGTGAGATATTTTATCAATGAAAGATATTTTAAAAAAGAAATTATTTGTTGCAATGATTGTTTTATTGTTGTTATTAGTTTTGTTGATTTTTCTTTTTGTTTTTTCTCAAAGAAATATAAAAGAAAATAATAAAGCTGTAAAATATTTTAACGAGGGTAACTTTGAGCAGACTGCTGAAAGATTAAATAAAGAAATAGCAAAGCAATCGACTAATTATGATTTGTTAAACAATGCTGCAGGAGCGGAATACAAGCTAAATAGATTAGATGAAGCGCAGGCGAAATACAACTTGGTATTAAATTCTACGAATGCCAATGCGGAAGAGAAATTCACGGCTTTTTACGATTTAGGCAATGTCGAGTACAGAAAAGAAAATTTTCAAAAAGCTGGTGATTTGTATAAGAAGGCGTTAAAATTGAATCCAAGTGACAAAGATGCAAAATATAATCTCGAATCTGTATTGCTGAAGTTAAACGAAAAAGATAATCAGCAAAATAAACAAGATAAGCAACAGAAAGAACAAAACAAAAAGCGAAATAATAACCAGCAGCAAAATAAAGAGGCGCAGGATTTAAAAAAACAGATGGATCAAAATGATAAAGCTCAAAAGGAAAATGAAAAAAAGCGTCATGAAGAAAATAGTAACCAGAATAATAATGACAGTGGTAAAAATAAAGGTCAAAATCAGAACAAAACACAAAAAGATTTAGATAAAGAAAAACAAGAGCTTGATAAGAAAAAACAGGAACTAAGCGAGAAAATAAAAAAATTACAAGAGTTGAAACTAAACGAAAATAAACCTCAAAAAGTGCCTGAAAAACTCAAAGATGATAAGCCGGGCGAATTTTCTGGAACACAAAATCAGATACAAAAAGAAAATAAGAAAGGTACGCCTGCAGCAATGTTGTTAAATTATTATAATGAGTCCGATAAAAACGCCGATAAAGCAAGAAATAAAAATAAGAAGCCTTTGATAGATCAGCCTCAAGAGGATTGGTAAAATGTTAAAAAAGATAGTTTATTCAGTTATATTATTGTTTGCGACAGTTTATTTATATGCTGATATTATTTCTTTCAGGGCATCTATAGACAAAAAAACTGTTCCACTAAATGAATCGTTTGTGTATTCAATTACGGTAAGTGGGGATGATCAAAATTTTCCTGAACATCAAATAGGCAGTATTCCGGAATTTAACAGATTTGGGACATCGATTTCGAAAAGTATGTCTATAATTAACGGCAAAACAAGTATGAGCGTAACGTATGAATATACTTTGGTGTCAAGAAAAATAGGAAAATTTACAATCCCGCCTGCCAAAGTAATTTTTGGATGTAAAACATATTTAACTGAAAGTATTGAAATTGAAGTTACACCTGCCAAAAGCGTTCATTCTCAGAGCGTTCAAAATTTTCCGGTGAGTAATAATCAACAGAATTCAAAGAAGTATCAGTCTTCAAATTCTGCTGGTAAAGCTTTTGTTAAAGCTACTATAAATAAAACAACAGCCTATGAAAATGAAAAACTTATTTACAAATTTAGTTTTTATACGAATGTAGATCTAATATCAAACCCCGAGTATTATTCTCCTAGTTTTTCTGGTTTTTGGAATGATGGGTCCAAACCTAAAAGCCATTTTGAGGTTATAGATGGTTTAAATTATCGCGTTGACGAAATGGAGACAATTTTATATCCGGTGGGGACTGGCGTAAAAACTATTTTGCCCGCAAAATTGAAAATTGCTTTTATGGATTTTTCGGTGTCCGACGAAATAGATGAATTTTTTGGTCTTTTTGCAAATATGGGGCGAAGGCAGATCAAAATTTTAGAGACGAAAGCAATTGATGTAAAAATTCTTCCTTTGCCAAAAGATGATAAACCGTTCAATTTTTCTGGCGCTATAGGCGACTTTAAAATTAAAGCCTCTGTTGATAAAATAAACGTCAAGACAAATGAGCCTGTAACTTTGACCGTAACAGTAAGTGGTAACGGAAATATGAAAAGTGTAAGTAATATAAACTTTGACCTTTACGACGGTTTGCGCAAGTATGAAACTATAGTTTCAAATACGTTGGACAATGCGAAAGAATTTAAAACGATATTTATTCCTTTGATTTCGGGTGAAAAAAAGATTCCGTCGGCGACTCTTTCTTTTTTTAGTCCGTTAAAAAAACGATACGAAGTCATAAAAACACATAGTATAAAAATTCAAGCAACGGGCGATGCAGTATATTCTGATAAAGGTGTTGAAAATAATACAAAAATTAACATGAGGCGTAAAGATATTAATTATAACAAGTCGATAGAAAGTCTAGAACTGTATAATGGGCATCTTTTAAAAAACCCTGTATTTTATTCAATATTTATCCCCTTTATAGTTTTATTAATTTTTAGCGTATGTTATAGATTATATTCAAGTAACTCCGGCATAAATCCTTCTAAAAAATTAAAAAAATCTGGTTTTATAAATTTTCAAAAACTGATAAAAAAGGCTGAATCGAAAATCTTAAACAATAATCTTAAACAAGCGTTAAACTTAATCTATCAAGCGTTGATTGAAATTGTAAATATTAAGACAGGTGTTGCGTCGGATAATTTACAACAAAGTCAAATATTTGACAATTTACAAAAAAGCGGCGTAAACGGTGAAAATATTGACAAAATGAAAGAAATTTTAATAAAGCTTAACCTATACAAGTTTGCTTCAGTGCAATTAGATAAAGAATTGATAAGCGCGTTATTAGATGATGTTAAAACTGTTAGTTTAATTTTAAAATGAGCAATAGAGTAAAAATGTTAAAAAGTAAATTGTTGCAAAGTTTGCCAAACAAGATTCAAAAGTTAAGATTTGGTTTTTTTTCTTAGAGTTTTATTGTGCTTTAGTTTTTTGGTATCCGCTGTAGGTACAAATACAGCTTGGGCGAAAGAGGCGACGGCACTGAATGCGGATATTCCATTAGGGGATACGCCACCACCACTACAGCCGACATCATCATCACCAACATGACCACTGGATAAGTCACCATTAGGAAACCCAACTAAAGACTAAGAAAGGCAAAGATGACAAGAAAGGCCAAGATAAGGTTGATCAAGAAAGGCCAAGATAAGGTTGATGAACTCAAGAAAGCATATCCTAAACTAAGACTAAGCGCTGATGATATAAAAGATCTAAAATTGATTTATAAAGATCCTAATCTTGCCACTGGCGGAACAAAAGAAGCAGTGTTGGCTCAATTTATTAAACGTGTTGTAAAAATAAAAACCAGTGGGTATTTGGCAAACGTGATAAGAAGTGGTGGAAGCGAAAACGATAGCAAAGAAATATTTGCAAGGATAAATAACAGGACTAAGGGATGGAAATCCGGAGTATGGGCGCAGGTGAGCGTTGCACGTACGAAATACTCTAAAGATGATAATTCTTTGGGTGATTATACCGATACCCAAAATGGCGGATTTATAGGTTATGATAAATATATTGCTCAAGAGGACCTACCGGAGAAGTTGATGTTAGGCGTATATACTAAAGTTAATGGACATAACATATCTCAAGGATCTACAGATGAAGGGAAGATAACAGACACAGGCGCAGGTGTGTATGGTTCTTACGAAGAAGAAAAGTGGCAAGTAAAAGCGATAATCGGCGGAAGTTACGATGCGTATAACAACAACAAAAGAGAATTAGAAATATCGGTTTCTCAGCTAGACAGTGTTAATAAGAAACTAGTCAAAGCAAAAGATTTTGCCGGTTATGGCATAGGTTGTAACTTGGAAGGTGCGTTAAAAGTAAAATTGAGCAATAAGTTTAAGCTAAAACCATATTTTGGGTTAGACGCAAGAAGAAGCTATTATGATTCCATAAAAGAAGAAAGCTCAGATGAAGAATTACGTGTAAATACAGGAGCAGGAAACTATAATAGATCTTTTGCAAAGACAGGATTAGTTATAGAGCAAAAGATCAATAAGTTTGGCTGGAATGTAAATGCTGAATATAGGCGTTTATTAAGCAATAATCTTCCAAAAATAGTTAGCGCTTATACTTATTCTGGCGATTATGCTTGCGGTAGCGCTTATAAGACAATAACAGAAAAAGAAGTTGCAGATATTGGTACAGAAGAAGATAGGGATGTTTTGGGAGCAGGAGTTGGCGGAAATTATAACATAACGAAAAATGTTTCAGTTTTTGCAAACATAGACATTCTTATTGCAAAAGGGTATCAAAATATGAAAGCTAACTTAGGAGCAAGCTACAGATTTTGACGTACTCTAAAGTAGATGTTGAAGCAAAGAT
>NZ_JAIXMZ010000052.1:0-8729 GCF_020328025.1 Candidatus Endomicrobiellum pyrsonymphae
CTTTGCTATCGTTTTCGCTTCCACCACTTCTTATCACGTTTGCCAAATACCCACTGGTTTTTATTTTTACAACACGTTTAATAAATTGAGCCAACACTGCTTCTTTTTGTTCCGCCAGTGGCAAGATTAGGATCTTTATAAATCAATTTTAGATCTTTCTTATCATCTTGGTCTTTCTTAGTCGGGTCTTTCTTAGTCTTAGYKGGATCGTCCTCAGGTGTTGGTGGTGGTGTTTTCTTAGTCTTAGTTGGGTCGTCCTCAGGCGGTGGTGCTGTATTATTACCGTTATCCTCACCACTACATGTATCATTATCACTACTACCATCACATGTACCATCACTAGTAGCCCAAGCTGTATTTGTACCTACAGCGAACACCAAAAGACTAAAGCACAATAAAACTCTAAGAAAAAAACCAAATCTTAACTTTTGAATCTTGTTTGGCAAACTTTGCAACAATTTACTTTTTAACATTTTGCTTTATTCTCCGATCATCCGGTATCTGAGAGACGCTAAACAGCCAAGACATTTTCTTGGAGCGTTGTTTGTTAACGCGATACCGCCTCATGCCTCACCACACTATCAAAATTATTGCCTTTAGTCAAGCGCCATATTAAGTGTTTTACTTTTGTAGATATTTCGCTACGCTCAATATTGCTCACCGCAATCATTGAAACATGGCATATCATTAAAACATCAACAAAACAGAACATGCTTTTATTATCACTTTAAAGTTCGGCAATATATACTTCCCACCCCCCTATTCTTACTTTTTAATTAAAACGCATTAAGTAACTTCTGATAGCTTGCCATTGGCCAAAATTCATCCGAGACAACGTCTTCAGCTTCATCAACTTTTGATCTTAAGTTTGCTAAAATTTCTACTCCTTCAGATGCAAATTTATCAGATGTTGTGGAAAGATTGCCATGTTTTGCAGAAATGAACTCACCTAACTCAAAACAATATTTTCTTATATCTTCGTACAGCTTAACAAGCGCTTCAATATCTTTTGTAAATACTTCTGATTTTATATTGAGCTTGCTCAAGTTTTTACTTGTTTTTGCCAATACATTTATCTGCTTAAGAACTGCCGGCAAAATCAAACTATCAACAACTTTTACAGCATACTTGTACTCAATTTCTTTTGTTTTTATGTAACTTTCGAGCTTTATTTCAATTTTGGCCTCGAGTTCTCTTTCGTTTAATATATTGAAATCTGAAAAAGCTTTGATTACATCTTTATTAAGAAAAAGCTTTAACGCTTCTGGAGTATTTCTTGCGTTGGGAAGACCTCTATTTGCAGCCTCTTTATGCCATTCTTCCGAGTACCCGTTTTTCTCAAATCTTATGTCTCTTGTCTCTGAGATTATTTCTTTTACTACCTCTAAAGCTTTCTTTTTTACATCAGCATCGCCTTTCTTTGCTTTAATCCTCTTATATATTTCATCAAAACCATAAGCTACGATAAAATTTAACGCTGTCCCGACTTCGGAAGGATTTGCCGACGAGCCCATCGCTCTAAACTCAAACTTGTTTCCTGTAAAAGCAACAGGTGATGTTCTATTTCTGTCTGAATAATCTTTACTGATCTTTGGAAGATTTTGTACTCCCAATGTGATTTCATTTACTTCCTTTTCATTAATTACGCTTGCTTTCTCTATAGAGTTTAACAGATCGTTTATATATTCGCCAAGATAAACAGACATAATCGCCGGAGGCGCTTCATTTGCGCCAAGTCTATGATCGTTGCCCGCATCCGCGACGCTTGCTCTTAAAATTCCGCCGAACTTTTTTACGCCAAATAACACTGCGCTGACAGCCAAAAGAAATGATATATTCTTAATAGGCGATTTTGAAGGTTCAAAATAATTTGCACCGGTATTATCGCCAATAGACCAATTGAAATGCTTCCCTGAACCGTTTACGCCAGCGAATGGTTTTTCGTGCAAAACAACAACCATGTTATGTTTATCTGCGACTTTTCTTAAAATTTCCATTGTCTGTAAGTTGTTGTCTATTGCCAAATTTGCTTCTTGATAGAGAGGCGCAAGCTCGAATTGATTAGGAGCAACTTCATTATGTCTTGTTTTTACAGGAATGCCCTTACGATAAAGTTCGTGATCGACATCTTCCATAAATTCCAAAATGTTTTCTTTAATATGTCCAAAGTAATGATCTTCCATCTGCTGCCCTTTTGCAGGCTTATTGCCAAACAAAGTTCTTCCAGTAACTGTTATGTCTGGTCTTGCGGCTACCAAATCTTTTGAGAGAAGGAAATACTCTTGTTCGATACCCGCAAAAACTTTTGTCCGTTTTGCATTCTTATTGCCGAGAAGTTTCTGAAGACTTATTACCTTTTCATTTAAAATCGTAAGAGATCTAAGCAAAGGTGTTTTAAGATCTAATACTTCGCCCGTCCAAGAAAGGAAAACTGAAGGAACAACTAAAGTTTTTGTTTTCCCGGCTTCAATAAGAAACACAGGAGAAGTCGGATCCCATGCGGTATATCCCCTTGCTTCAAACGTTGATCTTATCCCACCTGACGGGAAAGAAGATGCATCCGGTTCAGATTGCACAAGCTGCGAGGCTGAGAATCTTTCTATTATTTCCCCACCATCGCCATAATCTATAAACGAATCGTGTTTTTGCGCAGTACCGCCTCTTTGAGGCTGAAACCAATGTGTAAAATGCGTTGCGCCGTTTTCAAGCGCCCATTCTTTCATAGCATGAGCAACTTCGCTTGCTATTGACTGATCTAAAGGTTCCAAATTATCGATTGTTGCCACTAGTTTTTTGTAAATGCTTTTACTTAAATGTTGTTCCATTACTTTTTTTGTAAATACTAATTCACCATAATAATCGTGTACTGATTTCATAAGACCTCCTGTTTAACAAAATTATAGGATACTAGGCTAAAAATTGTGTAGCTCAACAATTTACATCACCTGCACGTTGTGTTAATTCAATCATTTTGGTTGCCAAATGTCAAATTATATAGAATTTATAAAAAATGAGCAGATAATGTCTATGATTTTACATTTTTCGATTTTTGTAAAGCAAAAAACAATATAAAAGAAGAGCTGCCTAACAAGGCAACTCTTCTTTTTGTTGAACAATCTTTGCGCTACGTTTAATTGAATACACACCCGCTGGAAGTTTCTACTCCCCGCGGACCACAACGACCGGCTACAGACGCTTTTACAACTGCACTACAAACAAGGATACAACAAAACAAACATACTAATGCTAAACGCTTCATGTTTATACTCGCCTACTTGGTTTTTTTGCAACCACATCGCAAATTACTGCCACTTACATTTTAGGCTTATTTTAAACGCAAAACATAAATTAAAATTATAATACCGCAGAAAATATAACGTCCAGTCGGTATCACCCATTTCCCGATAGGCTTTGAATGTCCGCTCTGAATTTCTTCTGTAACGAGACGCTTTGGGATAATCCAAAAAACAAATATGCCACTGCCTAAAGCGCACAGTGGTATAAGATGAAGCGAAAGTATATCTATAGTGCCCCTAATGTTACCTACCACAAACCATTTGCACGACAACACTGTTGCTATCGAAACAAGAACCACTGCAAACCAACGGGTCATTTTAAACTTATTCTGCAATGCTTCAACTACAACCTCAAACATGCCTATAAGGGAAGTAAGTGCCGCGAAAAACACTGCGATAAAAAAAAGCAACATGAGGACTTGTCCTAAAGGAATACCTTTAAAGATTTCAGGCATTGTTATAAACAGAAAAGCCTCGCCTCTACTAAGATCCTTGCCGAACGCAAACACTGCCGGTATAATCAGCATAGACGCAAACAGAGATGCAATTGTGTCTAAAACAACAATATGTTTTGCGGAAGAAATTATATCTTCAGATTTCTTTGCATAAGAACCATACACAACCATAGTAGATCCTCTAATCGATAAAGAGTAAAACACCTGCCCTAATGCAGCCATCCAAGTTCTTGCGTCAAACAAATACTCCCAACGAGGCGTAAAAAGATATTTATAGCCCGCCACCGCCCCCGGAAGAAAAGCGACTCTTATTGCCAATACAAGAAGAAGAAGAAGAACTGCTGGTATCATAAATTTACAGCATTTCTCTATACCCTTTTCAATTCCTTTCAGTATGGTAACAGCTCCTATAGCAGTACTGATAGCGACCCACAATATTATTTGGGTTGTGCTTATTGTATTAAAATACTGAAGACTGCCAGTATTGCTAAAAGCCGACCCCGTACAAGCGCCAATGACAAACTTAACAACCCAAGATACAACAAGTATATACCCTATAGCTTGTATCAAGGCGACCAAAGTACATACCCAACCAAAGCCTGCGCCAAAACCTCTTCCGATGTTACCTTTCATTCCACCTAACTCTGCAGCTTTTTGAAAAGCGCCTATAGGACCTGAACTTGTAATCCTACCCACAGTCATTTCGCCCACAATCGCAATAACACCAATAAGAGCCAAACAAAAAATGTAAGGAATTATAAATGCTGCGCCGCCAAGTTCTCCTACACGGTAAGGGAACAACCAAATATTTCCCAATCCTATAGCCGATCCCGCGGCGGCAAAAATCAATCCCCACTTCGACGAAAAAGAGTCTTTAATACCGCTCATCTTGCCATTTCTCCAATATCTTTACTTTTGCCCCAAAAAAACAAGGGGACTGAGACTAGCTTACAATTTTCTTAGCGCCTTTGTTGTTTTTCTCCATGCACAAAAAAAGGCAACACGTATATTATAGTATTTTTTTACTTTTTTATCAATTAAAACACAAACATCACGCTCAAAAACGCAAAGACAACATTGTTAGCGTAAACACACTTTAACTGCACAAGAGATTTATTGTTATAACATAATTGCTCAAAAGTGATTGTATCATAAAATATACAATATATCAATCAATTTCTGCATTGCTTCTCCGGCTTTCATTGGAATGAATATATCTGTGAGCTCATTTGTAAACGCAGATGGTTTTGGATTAATTTCAATGATGACTGCATTGTTACGTTTGGCATAATATGGCAATGAAGCAGCCGGATATACAACTCCTGTGGAACCGATGATTACAACAAGATCGCATTTTGAAACGGCCTTTATGGACATATTCATGTCATATTTCGGCAACATTTCGCCAAAAAATACAAAATCAGGTTTTAATACAGTGTTGCATACTTTGCAGCGCGGCGCTGCTGTTAAATCAAAATCTGTTACAGGATAGTTTCTGCCATCATTATTGCAATGCAGTTGAGATGCATTTCCGTGTAATTTATATACTATTTTACTTCCTGCTTTTTCATGAAGATCGTCAATGTTTTGTGTAATTATAGCTTTAAGATATCCTTCTTTTTCAAGTTTGGCAAGAACTATATGCGCCGCATTCGGTTTGGCTTTAAACATAGCTTCATAAAATCCGTCGCAAAGCATGTTCCATGCTTCTTTTGTGTGTTGCGTAAAATAATTTATTTCAAAAAGTTTTTCTTCATATTTATTCCAAATACCGTTTTCTCCGCGAAACGGGGCAATACCGCTTTCAACTGAAATGCCGGCCCCTGTAAAAGCAACGATATATTTTGATTGCTTTAACGCTTCAACTGCTTTTTCTATAGATTTCATAGACGGTTCCTTTTGATACATCACAAGTTATTATATGAAATTTAAAAGTAGTTTTACTATTTTGCTATAATTGGCGAGCATGAAAAAACCTGAGCTTTTGTTGCCTGCGGGGACTCTTTCCGGATTAAAAACAGCTTTCCTTTATGGAGCGGACGCTGTTTATGCAGGCGCTCCTGAAATGTCGCTAAGAACAAAATCAAAATTCCCTTTAGAAGAAATGGAAAACGGTATTTCTTTTGCCCATAATCTTGGCAAAAAAGTATATTTAACGCTTAATTTATTTTCACACAATAAAGATATTGCGCGCCTTGAGAATTTTGCAAAAACAATTAAAGTATTAAATCCTGACGGCATAATTATTTCTGATCCGGGGATATTTCAATATGCAAAAAAGGAACTTCCTCAAATTCCTATACACATCTCAACGCAAGCAAATGTTTGTTCGTGGCTTACTGTCGATTTTTGGAAAAATTTAGGAGCTTCGTTATGCGTTCTTGGAAGAGAAGTAAGTTTTAGCGAAACCTCAGAAATAAGAGAAAAATGTAAAGATATAAGACTTGAAGTTTTTATACACGGAGCAATGTGCATAAGTTATTCCGGCAGATGTTTAATGTCCGCGTTTATGGCTTCGCGTAGCGCAAATCAAGGAGCGTGCGCACACTCTTGCAGATGGAAATACAAAAGCAAACTGCTTCTAAAAGAAGAATTGAGACCGGACGAATATTGGGAAATGGAAGAAGACGATAACGGATCATACATTTTAAATTCTAAAGATTTATGTCTTATGCCACAATTGGATAAACTTATCAGTATCGGCATAGATTCTTTTAAAATAGAAGGAAGAAACAAGAGCGAATATTACGTTGCTCAGACAGCAAGAACATATCGTAAAGCAATTGACGATTATTTTAGTAATTCTAATAACTGGCGACCTGATAAATATATGCAAGAGTTAATAACGCTGCAAAACCGCGGATATACTTTAGGGTTTTTTAACGGTATTCCCGGACAAGAATCTCAAGGATATGTTGATACAGCAAGTAAAAGTAATTACAGAAATGCCGGCGTTGTAAGAGATAATGCCGACGGAATGCTTACAATAGAATTAAGACACAAGCTAAAAAGAGGCAATGAGATAGAAATATTGTCGCCGTTTAAATTTGAACCTGTAAAAATTGTTTTAAATGAAATTTATAATAAAGACAACAACCGTCTTGTTGAAGAACTTGCTCCCGGTAAAATTCATCAATCCGTAAAAATCCCTATCGCCAGTGATATTTCAATTTTTCCAGAAGATACCGTGGTAAGAATAAGAATAATTTAACATACGGAGTAATAATGCGTAATTCCGATGTCTTCCAAAAATGCAATATCGTGAGATATTATTATCATTGCTCCCGGGTATTCCTTTAATACTTGAGCGACATGTTCTTTTGTTTCCAAATCAATGTTGTTTGTAATCTCGTCCATAAGCAATAGTTTTGGCGTTTGTAATGCAATTTTTGCAAGCGAAAGTCTTGATTGTTCTCCTCCTGATAAAACGGATATACGTTTGTTTACATCTTCATTTTTTCTAAATAAAAAATCATTTAAAAAATCTCTTATCTGAGCGTGAGTTTTTTCATGCGCTAAATCTGTAAGCGTTTCTAAAACAGTTTTTGAAGAATCTAAAGAACTGTAATTTTGATCTAAATAACCAATATCTTCAATACGCGGTAAATTCCAAATCCCTGTTTTTATAATTTGAGAATCGTTTAAAATTGCTTTGAGCAAAGTCGTCTTCCCAGAGCCGTTATCGCCTGTTATTGCTAGATGTTCGCTTCCCGAAACCGAGATATTTATATTCCTTAAAATTATTTTATCTTGATATCCAACTTGTCCTCCACTTACATAAACAATTGTTTTTGAGCCTGTATCTTTTGCCGTTAAAGAAAAACTTGGTTTTATTATTTCAGGAATTCTTAAGTTTGAAAGGTGTTCATTTAGGGAAGCTCTTCTATCTGAAATTGCCTTTTGTTTTTTCCCTGCAGTTTTTTTTGCAGAACTTTCTTTCAGATCGCCTACGGCTGGAAGCCATCTTTTTTGTTCAACAAACTTTTCGCCTCTTTGTTTGCTTTTTTTTGCGCGTTGCTGCTCTTTCATCAATGCTTTGTGAGTTTCTTTCTTTTCTTTCGCAAGCAAGTCAAGCTCTTCTTCAATACTCTGACGTTTTTGAGAAATTGTTTGTCGACAATCATCATATTTTCCGTTAAAAATATTTATTGTTCCGTTATCTATATGCCATATTATGTTAATAGAATTTCTTAAAAGTTCAACGTCGTGAGATACAACTATCAACGTCCCTTTATAAAAACTTAGCATCTTCATTAACGCCTTGCGGTTTTTTAAATCTAAATGATTTGTCGGTTCGTCTAAAAGTAAAACATCAGGGCAATTTGCAAAAGCAACGCTCAGGACCTTGTTAAATTTTTCTCCGCCACTCAAATTTTTGTATTCATAAATTAATTGAGGCACATAGCCGAAAACAATATCTTTATTGTTTTTTATGTAGCCATCAGATGCAGCTAAATCACCTTTAATAATTTTAAGTAAAGACGATTTACCTGTTCCGTTATTGCCTATAATTGCTGTATGGGATGCGGGCTGTATTTGCGTCGAAAAATCTTCAAAACAAATTTTATTTTGAAAAGATAAGCTAAGTTTATTTATAAAAATGGGTTTTCGCATATTAAGATATATTTGCCTCTGCACAAAATTATAGCAAAAGTTGTAGATGATTTGCCAAAAGCTTTTTAATTTGGTGTAATAGTTGTAGCTTGGTTTGTCGAAAGCTCTTTTGATTTGATTATAGTTGACATCTCTGTAGATGCAAAACAAAGAACAAGGTTTGATGTAATTACATATAGTTATAGCTTGATTTGTTAAAAGCTCTTTGATTTTGTATAATAGTTGTAGCTGACTTGCAAAAAGTTTTTTGATTTGGTACAGTTGACTTCCTGTGGATGCAAAACAAAAGACAAGGTTTGATGTAATTGCACATAGTTATAGCTTGATCTGTCAAAAGCTCTTTGATTTTGTATAATAGTTGTGT
>NZ_JAIXMZ010000102.1:0-2360 GCF_020328025.1 Candidatus Endomicrobiellum pyrsonymphae
CTACTGATTGCTTCTCGAACCTCTTTTGCTTCTGCAAACAAATACTTCAACAAAGATTTATGAGTTTGCTTTCTGTCCCACATGCAACCGTTTTTAGAACGCAAAGTTGCATGTGGGACAGAAAGCAAACTCATAAATCTTTGTTGAAGTATTTGTTTGCAGAAGCAAAAGAGGTTCGAGAAGCAATCAGTAGTAAAGATATGGAAAATCTTAGAGAAGAGCTTGGTGATATTCTCCTTCAAGTTGTTTTTCATGCCCAAATAGCTAAAGAAAGCAAAGAATTTAACATTGCGGATGTAATATCAACGCTTAACAAAAAGCTTATTCGTAGGCATCCTCATGTATTTGGTAATTATAAAGTTAAAAATATAAAAGATGTTAAAACTATTTGGGAAGATGTTAAAAAAAAGGAAAAAAGCATTAACATAGAAAAAACAATTTGTGAGGTGAAAATATTAGATAAAAAGAAATTATTCTGAAGAAGGGATATAAATAAAATTAAAAAAATTAAGGAGCTAATATGGTGAATAAAATTTTTTCGCTAAAAAAAGTTGCTGCGGTGTTTAGTATATTATTTGCTTTTGCGAGCGTGTCTTTAGCAAGCGAAGCAAGTTTGGTTATTCCTGATTTGGCTTCTGTGAGTTTTTTTGGAAGCGCTGTTGATGGGAAAACACTTTTAACATTTGGTTTTCTTATCTGTGTTTTTGGTTTGTTGTTTGGAATTTATCACTTTTTAGGTATTAGAAATCTGCCTGTGCATAAATCAATGAAATCAATTTCAGAACTCATATACGAAACGTGCAAAACATATCTTGTAACACAAGGCAAATTCATAATTATTCTTGAAGTTTTGCTTGCATGTATAATAGTTGTATATTTTGGCTTGTTGGAACATTTTGCTGCAATTAAGGTTGCTGCAATTGTACTTTGCAGCATTATAGGAATTCTTGGCAGCTACGCTGTAGCTTGGTTTGGTATGAGAATTAACACTCTTGCAAATTCAAGAACAGCTTTTGCAAGTTTGAAAGGGAAACCCTTTCCTCTTTATGCGATACCTCTTCGCGCGGGTATGAGCATTGGAATGCTTTTGATAAGTATAGAGCTTTTCATAATGCTTGTCATTCTTCTTTTCATCCCTTCAAATTTTTCAGGCGCATGCTTCATAGGTTTTGCAATTGGCGAATCTCTCGGCGCTTCAGTACTTAGAATCGCAGGTGGAATTTTTACAAAAATTGCAGACATTGGCTCAGATTTGATGAAAATTGTGTTCAATATTAGGGAAGACGATGCAAGAAACCCTGGTGTTATTGCAGATTGTACCGGCGACAATGCAGGCGACTCTGTAGGTCCTACTGCGGACGGTTTTGAAACCTACGGTGTTACCGGCGTTGCTTTGGTAACATTTATTGTTCTTGCTGTGAGTGATCCTATTTTGCAGGTTAAGCTCTTAGTATGGATTTTTATAATGCGTTTGATAATGCTCATCTCGAGCGCTCTTTCTTATGGAATTAACTCTGCTATCGCAAAAATTAAATATGCCGCAGCAGACAAAATGAACTTTGAAGCTCCTTTGACATCGCTTGTATGGATAACTTCAATAGTTTCAATAGCCTTCACTTTTGTTGTTTCTAATCTCGTAATCGACGATCTGGGAGACGGAACTCTTTGGTGGAAGCTCTCTCTCATAATAAGTTGCGGAACAATCGCAGGCGCGGTAATACCTGAAATAGTAAAAATTTTCACTTCCGTAAAAAGCGGTTTTGTGCAAAATGTTGTTACTTCTTCAAAGCACGGTGGAGCATCTCTTAACGTTCTCGCAGGTCTTACAGCAGGAAATTTCAGCGCGTATTGGATGGGCATCACAATTATAGTTCTTATGGGTATTGCTTATGCAATAAGCTCGCTAGGATTGGGAACAATTATGATTGCTCCTGCAGTATTTGCCTTTGGACTTGTAGCGTTTGGTTTCTTGGGTATGGGGCCTGTAACAATTGCGGTTGATTCTTACGGACCTGTTACAGACAACGCCCAGTCAGTATATGAATTATCACTGATTGAAAATATTGTTAACATTGATAAAGAAATTGAAAAAGATTTTGAATTTAAGCCTACTTTTGAAAAATCAAAACTTTTGCTTGAAGAAAACGACGGCGCAGGAAACACATTTAAAGCTACTGCGAAACCTGTTCTTATAGGAACTGCAGTTGTAGGCGCGACAACAATGATTTTTTCAACAATTGTTATGCTTACGGGTGGACTTACGACAGGTCTTGAAAATCTTTCGTTGTTGCATGCTCCTTTCTTGTTAGGATTAATTGCAGGCGGATCTGTAATTTACTGGTTTACAGGCGCTTCTAATC
>NZ_JAIXMZ010000115.1:0-2360 GCF_020328025.1 Candidatus Endomicrobiellum pyrsonymphae
ACTAAAGATGTTTAATCTTGAGAGCTGGTCTTAAAAAAACTCCCCAAAAAAATCTTGCTAAACAGGTTTTTATGTCAGTGGAATAAGTAGTCTTCAACATCATCACCAGCGTCGTCTCTCAGCGGTGACCAGTAGCATCAGTAGGATTCCTAATATGGATATGTTGTGTTCGTTAATAGCGGTAGAGAGCAGATGGATAAAACAAGAGAAGAGTGTTGCCATATAAAGACAATTTTTCACTGACATAAAAACCTGTTTAGCAAGATTTTTTTGGGGAGTTTTTTAAGACCAGCTCTCAAGATTAAACATCTTTAGTAGGCAGACTGAGATTTCGTTTGATGGATGGAGTACATAATTTTGAACTGTGAATTTGGAAAAATGTCCATTGTACTGATTGTTTTGGATAGCGCTGGCATCGGTGAACTTCCGGATGCCAGCATGTACAATGACAAAGGCGCAAACACAATAGGACACGTTTTTGATTCGTTGGGAGAGTCTTATTTTCTGCCTAATATGGCAAAACTCGGGTTGTATAAAATTTTAAATACAAAAAATAATTTACCTGATACGAACGTTGTAGGTTGTTATGGCAAAATGATGACAAAGTCGCCTGCAAAAGACACTACAGCAGGGCATTGGGAAATGGCGGGGGTAATTTTAAAGAAGCCTTTTCCGGTATATCCTGATGGTTTTCCTAGAGGAATAATCGAACAATTTGAAGGACAAATAGGGGTAAAAGTAATTGGTAACTGCGTTGCTTCCGGAACTGAGATAATAAAACAACTTGGCGCGGAACATCAAAAAACGGGATATCCTATCGTTTATACATCGGCTGATTCTGTGTTTCAGATAGCGACTCATGAGGAAACGTTTGGCTTAAACAGGTTATACGAAACATGTATAACTGCAAGAAATATTTTACAAGGCAATAATGCCGTAGGCAGAGTTATTGCAAGACCTTTTATAGGAGTGGAAGGCAATTACACGAGAACCCCAAACAGAAGAGACTATTCTTTAACTCCTTTTGAAACAACAATTTTAGACGAGATAAAAAGCGCCGGAGGCGAGGTTGTCGCTATTGGCAAGATAGAAGATATTTTTAATGCTAAAGGTATAACCAAAGCAATTCATACCGAAGGAAATTTAAACGGTATGGATGTAACTCTAAGTGAAATTCAACGACATTGCGATAAGCAAACGTTAATTTTTACAAATCTTGTTGATTTTGACATGTTTTGGGGACACAGACGTGATGTTAAGGCATATGCTAAAGGTCTTAAAGATTTTGATAATTTTTTACCGAGTTTAGTAGAGAATTTAAACGATAACGATATTCTTATTATAACAGCAGATCATGGTTGCGATCCTACGTATATGCTTCACACAGATCATACTAGAGAATATACCCCTCTTTTAATATATGGTAAAAAGTTAAAGAAAAATATTAATCTGGGAATAAGAGATACGATGTCAGATATTGCTAGAACATTTGCCGATATTTTGGATCTTCCTGCAATGAAAAACGGGAAAAGTTTTAAAGACTTAATTTTATATTCAACTAAGATGGCAGTGTGAAATCCAGTATTCTCTCAAAAATTCAAAACACCAAGATAGCTCTGCTTTTTCTGCACGACTTTGATACTACGTTGGCAATCGTTAGCAAAACAATCACAAATCATTTTAACGTATAATGTCTCTATCAGCTCATTCACCACATCATTCAGAATATTCCTTTTGCGAGTTATCTTCTCCTGTGGTTGTTTCGTTATTGTTTTGTTGTTGTCATTGCTGTCGTTGTTGTTTTAAAGTCAAAAAATTAAAAGTAGTTAAAATAGTTCGTTATATTTTAACAGCTGGTTTATGCTTTTGCTTCTCCTGTTTCAGCTTTGGGGTTATCTTTTGTTGTTGCGTTGTTGGTTGTTTCGTTAGCGTTTTGTTTCTGATTATCGAGTTTTTCGTGGTGCTTAGCAAATAATCCAGTTTCTATTCCTGTTGCTATCCCTGCTATCACCCCTGTAATTATTCCTAGCATTGCTCCAGTTAGCACAATTCTTAATTGACTATCAACTTTTCCTCCCAGTATTCCTGTGAGTAAAGGGAGTACTATCGCTCCTGTCGCTGCTCCCGCTCCCGCGAGTCCGTAAGCTCGTTGCGATTCAAATACTGTCGTCACTATTCTTGCTGCTTCTCCTGCTGCTAGTGCAGATGCTATTGTCAGTACGCCGAGTGCTAATGTTTCTTTTGTATTTATTTGATTATAAAAAAACTGTTGCGCCATTACTGGTATACTTGTTACTCCAACTACTGCTTCTGTTGTTAAAGTGTACCATGTTGGTTTATACCATCTTGGTCCGTCGTTG
>NZ_JAIXMZ010000006.1:0-30662 GCF_020328025.1 Candidatus Endomicrobiellum pyrsonymphae
CGCTGTTATGCGTAAGCTACTAGTCATTATTAACAATTGTTGTAAGCAGTATTACCTTGATAAAGCTTATATGCTCACTTAATTATACCTTTTTTCAAGGATTTCTTATACCACTCTTTTCAGTGGGTTGATGAAATGAACGAAGCAAGCCAGCTCAACAAAAGAGACGAAGCATTATATACCGGTGTTACCTCAAGCCTTATAAAGAGTATATGAGGATATTTTATAGAAATTTTGGATTGCTTCGACGATTTCATCGTCTCGCGATGACGACAAACGGCATATAGATAAATATGAAAATTTTAATAATAAAACCCAGTTCTTTTGGAGATATTGTTCAAGCTTTGCCATGCGCAAATGCTTTGAAACAAGCGTACCCTAAATGCGAGATAAGCTGGGTTGTTTTTAATGGTTGGGAATCTTTGCTCAAAATTTGTCTTGACGTCGACAAGATTATAAGTTGGAACAGAAAAAGAGGCTTAAAAGGTTTTTTTGAAATTTTAAAAGAAGTTAGAAAAACAAAGTATGATATAATCATAGATCTACAGGGACTTTTGCGAAGCGCTGTTCTTACGAGATTTGCAACCGCAAAAACTAAAATTGGTGTTCCCGGAATGAAAGAGTTTAGTAGTTTTCTGATTAAAGAAGTATATCCTAAAAAAGCAAATATCAATGCTACTCTTCGTAATTTGGAACCTGTTCGTTTTTTGACGGGACAGTTGTTTAATCCTGAAGTAAATATAAAAATAGAGTCAAATGCTGAAAGTATTTTAAAAGACAATAAAGTTTTTGGAGATTTTCTTACGCTTCTTCCTTTTGCTAGAGGCGATGGGAAAGATTGGGGCGTTGATAATTATTGTAAATTGATAGATTTAGTAAAAAATAAATACATTAATATACAAATTATTGTTTTGGGGTTAAAAGGCGATTTTGGTAAAATACGCTCTGATAGAATTGTAGATTTGTGCGGTAAAACAAATATAGAAGATCTTGCCGGAATTTTGTTGAAGAGTAAAGTTGCCGTAGGTGCAGATACTGGGTCTATGCACTTGTCGTCAATTTTACAAACACCATCTGTTTTTATTTTTGGTGCTTCAGATATTAATGAAACATCGCCTTATATAGGTCAGTTTTCGCTTTTTGTGAACGAAAAAAATCGTGATAGGATAAACAATATTAAATCTGAAAACGTTTTCGCAGAGATACAGAAATGGATAAAATAGTTTTTTTTCATATGAATCAGCTTGGAGATTTGCTGTTTTCTCTCCCTGTGCTTAAAGCTGCAAAACAAGAACTAAATTCTAAAATATATTCTGTTGTTAATTCCAATTTAAGTCCTCTTTTAGTCTCTGCAGGACTTGTTGATGGCATTATACCTAAAAATGATTTATCAGTAAAAATTATAAAAAAAGAAAATTTCGATAAAGCGGTTCTTTTTTCAGAATCACCAAATTCGTTGATTACGGCTTTTTTATCAGGCGTTAAAGAAAGGATTGGTTTTAATACGGCATCTTTAAGTTTTTTACTCACAGAAAAAGCGCAAAGATTGGGTGTACCGTCATTGTCCAATAATAGAGCGCTTGGATTAAAAGTTGGGCTTAAAACGATAGAATCTGATTATGCAAATATTTTAAATCTTCCAAAAGAAAATTTGAGCAATGTTCAAAACTGGTTTGAGAGTAACCATCTTAATGTAGCAAAAACAATAGCAGTTTCAGTAGGGGCAAGTAAAAAAAGACGTGATAAATGTTTAGATGAAAGTAAATGGATTGAAGTAATAAATATTTTATTTGAAAAAGGATTTGATTGTGTTCTTTCAGGAGCGGAATGGGAAAAAGAAACTTTGAGTAAGATTGCCGAAAAATGTAGAATAAAACCTGCGTTATTTACAGCAGAAAAAGGTATTTTAGACAGCGCTGCTTTTTTGAAAAAATCTAATTTATTTATTGGAATAGATTCAGGTGCTATGCATTTGGCCGCGGCTTTGGGAACAAAATGTATAGCTGTGTTTGGTTATACAGATCCAGGTCAGGTAGGTCCTATGCCCTTGGAAAATCATGTCATAATAAAGAAGGATAGTATTTCGCGAGTCTATCCTGAGGATATTGTTGCAAGAGTTATACAAAAAATGAGCAAAGGATAAAAACATGGGTCAGAAATTATCTAACATTTCAGAAGTTCAAGTTGTGAGGACAAAATTTAAACCCATACTACCTGAAGTATTAAAAGGCGGAGTGGCTTGTGTCAGTCCAGTTAAAGGAAAACCAACTCAATCTGTAGCAGATCAAAGTAACGTAAAGAAGTTTTTTAAAAACACTTACGGTCTGCCCATAGTTACGTTTAAGAATGGCTCAAATCTTTCAGTAAAGAAAAAGAAACCTATAAAAGTTGCAATTGTTCTTTCTGGTGGTCAAGCACCGGGAGGTCATAATGTTATTGCCGGGCTTTTTGACGGATTAAAAAAAGCAAATAAGAAAAACACATTGATTGGATATCTTGGAGGTCCTTTGGGAATTCTAGAAAATAAGTATAAAGAAATTAATGAAAAAGTTCTTGATGAATACAGAAATACCGGAGGATTTGACTATATACAGTCCGGCAGAACAAAGATTGAAGCATATGAACAGTTTTGTTCAACAAAAGATAATCTTGCAATATGTCATGTGGATGCCTTGGTGGTTGTAGGTGGTGATGATTCCAATACGAATGCTGCAATGATAGCGGAATATTTAAAACAAGAAAATATAGACAAGTGTGTTATTGGTATTCCAAAAACTATTGATGGCGATTTGAAAAATCAATACGTGGAGATTTCATTCGGTTTTGATACGGCAACAAAAATTTATTCTGAGCTTGTAGGAAATATTTGTAGTGACGCAAATTCGTCGAGAAAGTATTGGCATTTTGTTCGTCTTATGGGTAGGAGCGCTTCTCACATCGCATTAGAAGTCGGCTTTAAAACTCAGCCGAATATTGTTTTAATTGGCGAGGAAATTTTAGCAAAAAAAATGACTTTGACAAAAGTTGTTGAAAGCATCGTTGAGGTTGTAGTAAAGCGTTCTAAGGTTGGCAAGAATTTCGGTATTATTTTGATACCTGAAGGTGTTATAGAATTTATACCTGAAATGAAAGAACTTATTTCAGCTATCAATGATGTTTTGGCAGAAAATGCTGATACTGTTATACAGCTGTCTTCAACGGAAGATAAAAGAGATTTTGTTTGCGGAAAGCTCCCAAAAAAGCTTTCAGATTTAATGGCGGGTTTACCATCCGGAATTGCTTCACAACTTATATTAGACAGAGATCCTCATGGTAATGTTGCAGTATCGTTGATTGAAACAGAAGAACTTTTAATTGAAATGATACGTAAGAGACTTGCAGAGCTTAAAAAAGAAGAGAAGTATAAAGGAAAGTTTTCTACTATTACACACTTCTTTGGATATGAAGGACGTTGTGGAATTCCGTCGAATTTCGATGCAAATTATACTTATGCTTTAGGTTATAATGCGGCTATTCTTATTCTTAATGGTTTTACGGGATATATGTCGTACGTAAGAAATCTTGTCAAACATCCGAAACAGTGGGAATGTGGAGGTATTCCTCTTACTATGATGATGAATATAGAAAAAAGATACGGAAAAGAAAAACCTGTAATACAAAAAGCTTTAATTGATTTAAATGGCAACCCGTTTAAAGAATTTCTTAAAAAGAGAGATGAATGGGCCATTAATGAAAACTATGTTTCCCCCGGACCTATACAGTACTTTGGTCCTGCAAATATTACGGAAATGATTACAAGAACGCTTAGGTACGAACATTCAAAGAGGTGATACAATATCTCTATGTTATGTATAGATTAAAACACAAAAGCGATAAAGTCAAAGTAAAATGTGATAGGAAGAGAAGCAGGGAAGAAGAGTGCAAATACAGTAAGAATATGGTAGATTTTATGAAGAGTTTAAGAGGGTATATCCCTACAAAATAAGGAAGTGGCAAAACGACAATGGGCATGAGAATATGAAAAAATTTAGTAAAATACTAAAGGAAGAGGAAATACAACAATTATTTAGCTATCCAAGATGTCCAAAGATAAACGGATACATAGAAAGATATAACATGACATTGAGAGAAGAGTTCGTAAATAATAATGAGATGTTAGTGGGTGGGCAAGAAGAGTTTAATAGAATGTTGCATGTGTATCCGATCGATACGGTTGCCTGCAATTACTTTTAATTAAGTGCTACAATAATGTTATCAAAAGAGGTAAAGGAGGCAATAGATAACGGAGAATATTTGTGCAGGAAGATACTTTGCGCCTAGTATGTATAAACTTTGTAGGGGGTAAGTATGGAAATCTTAAGAGTTGTAAAATCAGATAATGAAGATTATGAATTAAGTCAAGCATCGTGTTCTTGTGCCGGTTATGAGGGGTATTGATGGAAATATCTGAAGTTAAAAAAATTTTAGAAGCTTTGCTTTTTGTTTCTGAAAGACCTCTTAGCTTGAAAGAGTTAAAGGATTTGGTCAAGTCTGATTATTCGGATATATCCAACATAGAAAATATCTTAAATGATCTCAAAGATGAATATACAAGTTTGGATAAGCCTTATGAAATTAAATTTATCGCGGAAGGTTGGACTTTTGCAACAAAATCCGAGTATTCTCCGTGGATAAAAAAACTTCTAAAAGAAAAAACTGTTTTGAAATTATCGCAGTCTGCTCTTGAAACATTGGCAATGATCGCCTACAAACAGCCTATCACAAGAGCCGAAATAGATGATATAAGAGGCGTTGAATCTTCCGGAGTTATAGACACTCTTCTCGAAAGAAAATTAATCAAAATAGTTGGCAGAAAAGAAGCTCTTGGAAGACCTTTGTTTTATGGTACGACGCAGGATTTTTTAAAACATTTTGGTCTTGCCCATTTAAGTGAACTTCCTCTTGTAGGGGATATGCCAAAAGAAGTTCAACAGATCGACAATGCGTCTGAACTAGAGTTATCGTTTGGTTCCTCTAGCAGCATATCTGAAAATGCAAATGAAGAAACAGCTGCTTTCCCGATGGTTGTTGAGAACATAGACAGTACAGAAATTACAGAGTAACATAAGAAAAAGAAAGTATATACAATATGTGTTTTTATCAGAAATATAAGAAACACAAGCTTTGCAATTATTTCACATTCTAGTATCTATTTTTAAATAAATGGATTATAATACCGGGGAAGTTGGTGGAATGGAAAAAAGAACAGAGCAGTTAAATTTAGAATTTATTCTTGTAGGGAGGTAACAATGTCATTATTAACAAAAAGAACTTTTATTACAATTATGCTTTTCTTGTGCGGAGTGCTCAATTACTTGGACAGAACAGCTTTCTCAGTGTCTGGAGTTTACATCGCGAACGAATTCAGTTTTGACCCGGGACAACTAGGAATAGTTATGGGTTGTTTTTCATGTGGGTACGTTCTTTTTAATGTTCTTGGCGGTATTTTGACCGATAAGTTCGGACCAAAACACGTTTTGTTAGCTGCAGTAATTGGTTGGTCGCTTTTTAGCGGGGCAGTCACAATAGCTGTAGGATTTATAAGTTTAATTATAATACGTATAGTGTTTGGAATGGCAGAAGGTCCTTTGTCAACAACAACTAATAAGGCTATAGCCTCGTTGTATCCGCCAGACAAAAAAGCATCTGTTATGGGAATTGTCGCAAGTGGAACTCCTTTAGGTGCGGCTATAGCGGGACCTATAGTTGGTTTCATAGCGATTAAATACAATTGGAAATTATCGTTTATTTTCATTATGGTAATAGGCTTGATTTGGTCATTTTTGTGGTGGAAATATTTTGACAACAAAAAATTAACTAAAACTGAAAATGGAGATTCTGCAAAAGCAAAACAAAAAATTATCTCTTCAGCTAAACTTCAGCAAAAACCAAAAATATCATTTTACTTGAAACAAAAAGCTATCGTTGCATCCGCCGTTGCTTTTTTTTCTTATAATTATATAATATTTCTCATTTTAAATTGGTTACCGTATTATTTGATGACGGCGAGAAATTTTTCTTTTAAGGATGCAAGTTTAATTACTGCAGTGCCTTGGACAGTTGGATTTATAGGGCTTGCTATTGGAGGAACAATTTCAGATTTTATTATGAGAAAAATTGGACATCCTCTTATTGCAAGAAAAATAGTAATAGGATTTGGATTGTTGGTCGCTGCCATATCAATTTTTCTAGTAGCATTTGTTGATAGCAGCGCAATGGTTATTTGTCTGATATCGATGTCGGCATTTTCTTCGTATCTTACCGGTGGTGTTTATTGGGGAGTAATCAATGATGTTGTAGATACTGACAATATCGGTTCTGTGGGTGGTATTATGCACGGATTTGGAAATTGTGGAGGACTACTCGCGCCTGTGATAACAGGCTTTGTCGTAAAGTTTACGGGTAGTTTTACGAGTAGTTTTGTCTTGGCAGGCATCACTGGATTAACGGGAGCTATTGGTGCGTTTTTATTTATAAATAAAGTCAAAACTAGCTGTGATAAGACAGAAATCAACAAGTATGCTTAGCTTAGGTATAGTTGGCTAACCTTATATTGATGCAATATGATTGTAATGTTGAATTTATGTTTTTGGAGGTAACGATGAAGCAATTATTAACGATGAGGTCAAAAGAACTTGTAATGCAAGATGTTGAGAAACCAAAAATCTCGACAGATACTGAAGTTTTAGTAAAAATAAAAGCTGCCGGTATTTGCGGTTCTGACGTGCATATTTACCATGGTACTTCTCCGGTTGCTACATATCCAAGAGTTATGGGACATGAAATTGTTGGAGAGATAGAGGAAATTGGCGAAAAAGTTACAAAAGTTAAAATAGGTGATCATGTCATTGTTGATCAAATAATAAGTTGTGGAGAATGCTATCCGTGCAGTATAAACAGACCAAACGTTTGTTTCAATTTAAAAGTGCGCGGTGTGCATGTTGACGGAGGCTACAGAGAGTACGTTACGGCAGATCAAAGTGCAATGCACATTTTGCCCAAAAATCTTCCTTTTCTGGATGCCGTAATGATTGAGCCAATGAGCATAGCTTTTCAAGCTTGTTGTCGAGCGCAGATTACAGCTAACGATACAGTCTTTATTCTTGGAGCAGGCGCGCTTGGCAAAAGTTTAATAAAAGCTGTTTTGCTGACAGGAGCAAATCTTATAGTGTCGGACGTTGTTGAAGAGCGTTTGGAAGAAGCAAAAGTGCTGGGCGTTAAAACCGTTATAAATTCGCTCAAGGAGAATTTGGTAGAAAAACTTAAAAAATATACAAAATATGGTCCGAGTGTTTCTATTGATGCAGCGGGCTTTGTAAATTCGCTACCGTTGCTTATTGATATAACTTCCAACGCAGGAAGAGTAATCGCTATGACATTTTTAACTGAACTTTCTCCGTTAGCCCAATTTAAAATCACAGCAAAAGAACTTGATGTGCGCGGTTCGAGACTACAAAATAATAAATTTGAGGAGGTGATAGAGGCATATAAAAACGGGAAAATAATAATAGAGGGGCAATTATCGCATATTTTTGATTTTGACAAGGCCATAGACGCTTTTAAAATGATAGATAGCGGTGATAAAACGATAAAAAAAATTGTTTTGTCATTTGAGTAGTGAGCGCGTCGTATATATAAAGTTGGTTGGCCATATTGTATTAAAAAAGATAACTTTTACAATTTTCTTATCAGGAGGAATGTTTGTATGCAAATTACATTTCGGTGGTATGGAGAAAAACTTGATACAATTCCTTTAAGTTTTGTTAAACAAATACCCGGAGTTAAAGGAATAGTATGGGCGCTACATGATGTACCGGCAGGCGAATATTGGGAAATGGATAGAATTAACCAAGTAAAAGATTATCTTTTCAACGCAGGTTTTAATAATGAAGTGGTTGAAAGCGTTAATGTACACGAAGACATAAAGCTTGGACTTCCGTCTCGTAAAAAATATATAGAAAATTACAAAAATACTCTTAGAAATCTTGGCAAAGCCGGCGTAAAAGTTGTGTGTTATAACTTTATGCCGGTTTTTGATTGGACAAGAACGGACTTATATAAAGCTCTTCCCGATGGCTCAACAGCGCTTTTTTATGAAAAATCAAAAATAGATTCCCTTAACCCTTATGAATTTCTTGATACTATGTCAAAGCAAAAAGGATTGATATCAATGCCCGGCTGGGAAAAGGAAAGATTATCTAAAATAAGAGAACTATTTAAAGCTTATGAAGGTTTTACCATAGATAACCTTTTTGAGAACGCAAAATATTTTTTACAAGAAATTATACCCGTTGCTGAGGAAAGCGGGATAAAAATGGCAATACATCCTGACGATCCGCCGTGGAGTATTTTCGGACTTCCGAGGCTCATAACTTCCAAAGAAAATATGCGAAGATATTTGAATCTTATCGGCAGTTCGTCAAATGGCGTTACTTTGTGTACTGGTTCGCTGGGCTCATCTGACAAAAACGATATTATTGATATGATTAAAACATTTAAAGATAAAATATTTTTTGCCCATATCAGAAATGTAAAGCGTTTTGATAACGGCGATTTCATAGAAAGTTCCCATCGCGCTTGCGATGGTTCTTTGGACATTGTGGAAATTGTACGTACATTTCACGATATAGGGTTTAAATATTACATTCGTCCGGATCATGGCAGACATATTTGGAATGAGGAATCTCGTTCAGGACTGCGTCCGGGATATGGTCTTTACGACAGAGCATTAGGAATTATGTATTTACTTGGCATTTGGGATATGCTGGATAAATAAAATCGGCATTATGAGTTTTATGATGGGAGGGAGCAATGAATAATTTATTAATAGAAATTTCGAAGATAGGGATAGTGCCGGTTGTTGTGCTTGACAATCCTCAACAGGCTTTGCCTCTTGCAAAAGCGCTTTATGCTGGCGGTATAAGGTGTGCGGAAATAACATTTAGGACTATGGCGGCAGAAGAATCAATAAAGATTATTTGTAAAGAAATGCCTGAAATGCTTATCGGGGCGGGTACAGTTTTAACTGTGGAACAAGTTGATAAAGCAGTTGCAGCGGGAGCTAAATTTATAGTTAGCCCAGGACTAAATCCTAAAATTGTAAGGCATTGTCTTAATAAGGGCATTACAATAATTCCGGGCTGCGCAACCCCAAGCGATGTAGAAATTGCCATGGAGTCTAAACTTGAGATTGTCAAGTTTTTTCCTGCAGAAGCTGCCGGTGGTATTAATATGATTAAAGCTATGGCGATGCCGTATGCAAACATAAAATTTATGCCAACGGGTGGGATTGATATAAAAAATTTGAATACGTACCTTTCATTCAACAAAGTAATCGCTTGTGGCGGTAGCTGGATGGTTAATAAAGAATTGATTAAAAATGGCGACTATGAAACTATTACAAAATTAAGTAAAGAAGCTTTATTTGCTATGCTGGGCTTTGAAGTGCAACACATAGGTATTAATATGTTGGATGCTATTTCTGCAAGTGAAACGTCAAAACGGTTTGAAACTGTATTTGGTTTTACAAAGAAAGAATTTTCCGGATCTTTTTTTGCAGGGTCCGGTATAGAGGTTATGAAAAAACAGTTTTTTGGTAAAAATGGACACATCGCTATACGCACAAATAATGTAACGCGTGCAGTGTATCATTTACAGCAAGAGGGTGTTATATTTGATGATAAAACTGCGTCATACGATGAAGATGGGAATTTACGCATTATATATTTGAGAGAAGAAATAGGAAATTTTGCTGTTCATTTGGTTGGAAAAAAATAATGTGCAATAATGTACGAGGAGGTTGGAAAATGTCGAAGAAAGTAATAGCGTTTGGGGAGCTAATGCTTAGACTTGCGCCTGAAGGATATTATCGTTTTGTACAAACCGACAATTATGGCGCCACTTATGGAGGAGGAGAAGCTAACGTTGCCGTTTCTTTAGCAAATTTCGGACTTAAAACAATTTTTGTAAGCAAAATGCCAAAACATGAAATAGGACAGGCGGGAATAAATTCTTTAAAGAAATACGGTGTTGATACTTCTTTTATAATGCGCGACGGAGAACGTGTTGGCATATATTTTTTGGAAAAAGGCGCAAGTCAACGTCCCTCTAAAGTTATTTATGATAGAAGAGCCTCTTCTATGGCTACGGCTTCAAAAGAAGATTTTAATTGGGATAAAATTTTTGAAGATGCGCAATGGTTTCATTTCACAGGTATTACGCCTGCTCTAAGTGATGATATAGCGCAAATATGTATTGAGGCCTGCAAAATTGCCAAAGAAAAAAAAATCACTATTAGTTGCGATTTGAATTATCGGAATAAACTATGGACTAAAGAGAAAGCTGGCAAAATTATGGGAGAACTTTGCAAATATGTAGATGTCTGTATAGCAAATGAAGAAGATGCAAGCGATGTTTTTAATATAAAAGCAAAGCATACGGACGTATCTGCTGGCAAAGTCAATTATGATAGTTACAAAGAAGTAGCGCAGGAATTAAAGAAAAGATTTGGTTTCTCAAAAGTGGCAATAACGCTTAGAAGTTCTCTCTCTGCTAACGATAATCGATGGGCGGCTATGCTTTATGATGGTAAGGATTTTTTCTTCAGTAGAGAGTATATGGTACATATTGTTGATCGCGTAGGTGGAGGCGATTCTTTTTGCGCCGGACTGATATATTCTTTGATAAACGAATATCAGGGTCAGGAAACGATAGAATTTGCGGTTGCTGCCAGCTGTTTGAAGCATAGTATTGAGGGCGATTATAATCAAGTTTCAGTTGACGAGGTTAAAAAACTTGCTGGCGGAGATGCCTCCGGTCGAGTGCAGAGATAATAATTTTTGTTTTATTTAGCATACATAGATTGAGCAAAATGCCAATGAGGCAGTGACAAACGCGTGTAAAGATATATATATTTATTAATTGTTGTCACAATCAGTTATTCCCGCCTCTTCCTTTATTTCAAACTTGTGGGGAAAGGTTAGGATTATGGGTTGGGTAAGCGAGGACTTGCCTCTCGCTGTAAAATGCTCTTCGCGTGTTTTGTTTGGTCAATGAGTGGTGCTAGAAATATAAATTACATTTGTATCAATATGTAAAAAAAGTGAGGTGTTTAGTATGGAATGGAATAAAAAAGTGGCTGTCATAACTGGAGCCGGTGGCGTGTTACTTAGCGCTTATGCAAAAGAATTGGCTTCAAAAGGCGTTAGAATAGCTGTTTTAAGTAGAGAACTTAAACATGCGCAAAGCACTGCGGATGAAATTATAACTGCTGGTAATATAGCAAAAGCCTATGGTTGCGATGTTCTTGATAAGAGAAGTCTTATCAAGACAGAAGAGCAGATATATAAAGATTTTGGGCAGTATCATATCCTTATAAATGGCGCAGGTGGCAATATGCCTAATGCTAATACCACAAATGAAACTTTTATTCCCAATGACTTGAATAATCCAAAAGTTCGTTCTTTTTTTAGCCTTGATTCGAATGAGGTAGAAAAAGTTTTCTCTGTGAATTTTCTAGGAACATTTCTCGTTACACAAATTTTTGCAAAACGTATGCTTGACGTAAAAGGCGCTGTAATTATAAATTTTTCAAGTATGGCGGCGCAATGTCCAATGACCAAAGTGCTTGGTTATAGCGCGTCGAAAGCGGCGATTGATAATTTCACAAAATGGTTGGCAGTACATTTTGCGGAACATGGGTTACGTGTAAATGCTATCGCGCCCGGATTTTTTCTAACTAATCAAAATAAAACACTTTTAACAAATTCTGATGGTTCTCTTACAGAAAGATCGCACAAAATTATTAGTCATACGCCCATGAGACGTTTTGGGAAGGTAGATGATTTATTTGGCACGCTTTCATGGCTTTGCGATGAAGAAGCATCTGGTTTTGTTACTGGCAGTATTATTGCCGTAGATGGAGGATTTCAGGCATATTCAGGCGTTTAAAACAAAACTAGAGGGAAATTATGAAAAATTTTCTCGATAAAGATTTTTTACTTTCAACGAAAACAATACAAAAGAGCTTTTCCATAAATGTGCTAACAAAAAACCTATCTTAGATTATCATTGTCATATTAGTTCTGAAGAAATTGCGCAAGATAGATAGTTTGAAAATATAGGTCAGTGTTGGTTTGGAGGAGATCATTGTAAATGTTGTCAAATGCGCACTAACGGCGTAGAAGAAAAATATATTACCGGCAATGGCGCGGATAGATAAAAATTTCAATAGTAGGCGGAAACTCTTGAAAGAGCAATAGGAAATCCTCTTTATCATTGGAGTCGCCTTGAGCTTAGAAAATATTTTGGTTACGAGGGAATTTTAAATGACGAAACCGCGGAAGAAGCACGGACATTATGCAACAAAAAACTACAAGAGAATCTATGTCTGCATGAGGTATGATAAAACAATCCGGTGTTGTGTTGATTTGTACTACAGATGATATTGACTAAATAAAACAGGCAAAATTTACCGAAAAGGACGTAGCCAGTAGGGTTAGCCCAAAAATAGATGCAATGCGAGGCGGACTGACAAAGCAACAGCTCATTCCTCTTGCTAGGAAGTCCAACGACGCAGCGCGCTATTTTTGAGCTAACGCAATGTGCCAATATGAAAGTTAGTTGACTATAATACGGAAACGGAAGATTTATGGCGAAAACAATGTCTGAGGTTGTAAAATTTTGCGGTGTTGCATTTTGTTGCGCTTTTTTTATTTTGATTGTAAACCATTATTGCCAACTTGAAGATTATGCTTTGTCGCTATCGAAAAATCTTGACGTGATAGTGTTTTTTAATAATAATGAAAAAGAAGATGCGACGATAAAATCACAACTTGAAATGTCAAACCTTGTATCCGTAAAAGAATATGTGGATGCATCCGCGGCTTATCTAAAGGCTATTGAAAAAAATCCGTTTTTAAAAAATATTTCTGTACATGATGACGCAAAAGCAATACAAGCATATGCTGTACTCGCGCCGAACTCAACTCCTGATGAAAATTTTCTTTTGGAAATGAGAAGCAGTTTAGGGGCTATTGAGAATGTCGATGAGATAGTTTTTGATTTATCATTATTTAAACAGTATGTTGATATTAAAAATTTAATATTATTTTATCAGAAATTGTTTTTCATTTTTGCAACCGCTATTTGCGTTTTGTTAATTTTTAAATGTATATCCTATGTCATGTCGGAAGAGTCAAGATGTAAAATTCTTTTTAAAAATATTTTTTCATCATTAATGGCTTCAGGATTTGGTTTTCTTGTAGCGTGGGCGATTTGTTTATATACTCAGTATTCTTTATGTATCGGTGACAAGACAATTTTATTGGTAGTGCTTTTTACTGCGATGATTGGGATTATTTTAGATAATGTATCCTAATATGAAAAAAATATTTATCTTAATTATCTTAATGATATATTCTTTTGTCTCAGCATTTGGACATTATGATGATGCGCAGTCAAAATCAAAACAGCTCTTGAAAGTGAAGAAAACAATAAAGGAAAAAGAACAAGAAAAAGAAAAGTTCATCCTTCAAGAAAGAATTTTTAAGAAAGAGCTTGAAGTTTTAAATAAAAACATAGAGTTAACGGAAAAGAAACTTGAGAAATGTTCTTCAGATATAAAAATCGCGCAACAAAATCTCGACAAATCTTCAAGAATATACAATGATGCTTTTTCTAAGAGTTCCAATTGGAATAAAATTATACTCGATGAGATAAAACGTTTTAATAAGATGACTTTTTCCGTTTCATATAGTCAAAATCCTTTGGAGTATAAGATAAGACAAAAATCTTTAGAACATAAAAAAAACAACTTTGATCAGGCAAAAAAAACAGCGACAGTTTCCGCAATGGAGATAAAAAAATGGGAAAAATCAAAAAAAGATCTTTTAAATTTACAAGAAAATGAAAATAAGCTTATTGCTCGTCATAGAGATATGTTAAAAGAAAAAAACAAGCTTTTAAACACAACTTCTGGTAGGAGACTTGTCGCGGAGCAAGAAATAAGAGTTTTAAATGATAGCGCAAAAGCTATGCAGTTGTTAATAAATAAAATTAACGCTATAAACAAGAGGAAACAAGCAACAGTAGTTCGATGGTCTCAAAAGTCGATAGTTAAAAGAAAAAAATCGCTTCTTTGGCCTGTAGATGGCAAAATAATTGTTAATTTCGGGAAAACCAAGCACCTAGAGCTAAATACTTATGTTATAAGTAACGGAATCAAAATAAAAGCTGCCGATTTTAGCCGGGTAAAAAGTATTGATTCGGGCATAGTTGTTTTTACCGGAGAGTTTCGTTCTTACGGTAAAATTGTTATAATAGATCACAAGAATTCAACTTTTTCTGTTTACGGACTTTTGGATAAGATATTTGTTAAAGAGGATCAACAAGTATTAAAAAATACTGTCATTGCCCTTCTTGGATCAGGCAAACACAGTGTTTTGTATTTTGAAATAAGACAAAATAATATTCCTGATAACCCTCATTTATGGTTAATATAGTGGAGATAATAATGAAATTTAGTAAGAAGTTTATCTGCGTTTTGTCGATGTGTTTAAGTTTTTGCACAGGCGGACTTGCCTCTGGAGATGAAACGTACGATAAACTGAAAGTCCTTATAGATGTCATGGAAGTTATAAATACAAACTATGTTTCTGAAACAAAACCTAAAGATTTAGTCGTGGGCGCTATCAAAGGCGTTGTATCTGCTTTGGATCCGTTTTCTCAGTATCTGGAAAACAAAGTATATAAAGAAATGAAAAATGAAACAGAGGTATCTCATGATGGTAGCGTAGGGCTTCACATCACTGTTAAAAATGGTTTTCTAACGGTCGTGTCTCCTATATCTGATACTCCGGCGTACAGAGCTGGAATCCTTCCTGGTGACAAAATCGTAAAAATTAACAATAGGTCTGCCATAACTATGTCAAGCGGCGAAGCTATTGGTTTGATGAATGATAAAACTAGGAAAAAAGTTGAAATCACAGTTTCAAGGGATGGCGTTGCGAAGGAGATAGAATTTAATCTTAAAAGGAAGAAGATAAAAATTGAGACCGTAAAAACTATTATGATTGAAGATGGTATAGTTTATATAAGGCTTACTGAATTTAATCTACAAAGCGTTGCTGATATTAAAAAAGCGCTAGCAAATTACCAACAGCAGGGAATGAAAGCTCTAATTTTGGATTTAAGAAATAATCCGGGGGGCTTGTTGGACTCCGCTATAGATATAATCAGCATGTTTATTCATGATAAGAAACTTGTTCTTTCTACAGAGGGAAGAATAGAGGAAGTTAAGAGAGAATATATTACAGCAGGGAACGGTGTATTTTTCGAGGTACCGCTTGTTGTACTTGTGAACAGAGGGACCGCTTCAGCCTCGGAAATATTCTCCGGAGCGATGCAGTATTATAAAAGAGCCTTAATTATAGGAAATAATACATTTGGGAAGGGTAGCGTTCAGACTGTTCTATCTTTGCCTGATGGTACAGCTTTGAAACTGACAGTTGCGAAATATTATCTCCCTTCTGGATGTCCTATAGATTATTCAAATGAGAAAAATGTGAAAAATGGCATAACGCCTGATATAGAGATTAAAGTTACGATGGAAGAAGAAATTAAACTTTATGCGCAAGGAGATGTGATTTTTGCAAGAGGCAAGAGCTTTAATGCAAATAAAGTTGAAGATAATGTTTTAAATAAGGCTATAGAAATTATAAAAGAAAATAAAATTGTTGAGGATATAGCATCTTCAACAACTTTGGCTAATAAATAGTCAGGAGAGATGTTGTGGCAGGCAAAAAAGAACAGAAAGAAAGTATATGGATTAAAATATATATAATAGCATTATTCTTGTGCGGTATGGGGATATGGTTTGTAATCCAGCCCGTTAGTAAACAAAAAATATCGGTAGATATTGCTCTTGATAAACGAATTGTTGACGTTTTAGTTGCCAATGGCGTGGGACAAGAAGATGTTATAACTCAGTACACAAGAGAAAGAAATACAAGATCCGCACAGTGGAACGAGTTTTATAAAACAATAAAGCTTAAGTCCGACAAAACGGCGCAGTCTTTTGAAACGAATTTCAGAAGCGTCGCTAGAGTCATGAAAGTAGGTTTAAGCAAACTTGACAATGTTGACGGTTCTGTAACATATAAATTTTATTCGCCAAACAGAAGTTATTCCAATGTAACTCTTGTGTCTGAAAGATCTGTAAAAAGTCGGCATTAAATATGGATATACTTGCATTAGAATCTTCTTGCGATGAAACATCCGCTTCGGTAGTTTCAAATGGGTCAAAGGTAAAATCTGTTGTAATATCGTCGCAAATAGAAATACATGCTAAGTTCTTTGGCGTTGTTCCGGAACTTGCAAGTCGCGCTCACATAGAAAATATCAATCCTGTAATATATCAGGCTTTAGATAAAGCAAATATAAAATTTGAAGATTTTTCTAAAAAAATAGACGTTGTTGCTTTTACCGCTGGTCCCGGACTTGCCGGGTCTCTTCTCGTTGGGACAATAGCTGCAAAATCAATCGCAAGCGTTTATAAAAAACCTTTAATTCCCGTAAATCACCTAGAAGGTCATCTGTACTCTTTTCTTATTGAAAATAGAGCTACAAAACCGCCATTTTTAGGCTTAATAATATCTGGTGGGCATACGGAGCTGATAATAGTTGAAGATTTCGGAAAATATAAGATACTTGGCGGGACAAGAGACGATGCGGCGGGCGAAGCTTTTGATAAAGTCGCCAAAATGTTGGGTCTTTCTTATCCGGGCGGTCCCATAATAGATAAAAAAGCCGAAAAGGGAAATCCTGATGCAATAAAATTCACAAGACCATATTTAAAAGGAACTTGGGACTTTTCTTTCTCTGGCATTAAAACTGCTGTTTTAAATTATTTGAAAGCGAATCCTGTTAAAGATGAAAATCATTTAAACGATATATGTGCTTCTTTTAGACAGACTGTAATTGAAACTCTTTGCTTTAAGGCTTTTGAGGCGGCAAAGGAATTTAATTTAAAACAAATTGCGCTTGGCGGTGGCGTAAGCGCGAATTCTTTGATAAGAAAAATGTTTATTGAAACAGGTCGTAAAAATAAGATAAAAATTTTTGTTCCGTCACCGCTTTATTGTACGGATAATGCTGCGATGATTGGTTGCGCGGCGTATCTTAAGCAAAAGAAATGCGGATTAACTTATAATCCGTCTCAATTAAAACCTAATCCGTCGTTAGTATTAGAAAAATGGTGAACCTTATATATAGTCGACTACAGTAACAACAAAATGAAAAAATTAAAAATCGGAAATATAGAACTTGATAACAATATTATTCTTGCTCCGATGGCTGGGGTAACTGATTTGCCTTTGCGTGTTCTTGCAAAGAACGGCGGAGCAGGGCTTGTATATACGGAGATGGTTTCGGCAAAAGCTCTTGTTTATCGCGATGAAAAAACAAAAAAACTTTTAAAAATGTCAGACAAAGAAAAACCTATTGCAGCTCAGATTTTTGGTGGAGATGTTTACAGTATGTCTGAAGCGGCAAAAATTGTCAGAGATATGGGCGCAGATATTGTTGACGTTAACTTGGGTTGTCCCGCGAGGAAAATAACAAAAGTTGGGGCAGGGGCAAAACTTCTTGCAAATGAAAAACTCGTATCAGAAATTTTAGAAGCGATTGTAAAGAGTGTTAATATTCCGGTTACAATTAAAATACGTATAGGACTTTTGCCGGGACAAAATGTTGCCACTAAAATTATTAGAATAGCTCAAAATTGTGGAGTACAGATGGTTGCCATACACGTGAGACCTGCTTCTCAAGGGCATTGCGGCGAGCCTGATTTACAATCGTTTGCCACCGCTTGTTCCGATGCTAAAATACCAATTGTCGCAAATGGCGGTATTACAAATGAAGAAACGGCTGCAAGATTTTTACAAATACCAAATTGCGAAGGACTTATGATAGGCAGAGCTGCAATAGGTAATTATTCAATATTTAAAAGATTGGAACATTTTATTAATAACGGCAGTATATTATCGTTGGCGTCAAAAAAAAAGAAAATAGAATGGTTCAAACAACATGCAAAATACTCTGTGGAATGTTATGGGGAAAAGAATGGGCTTGTGACAATGAGAAAAGTTGCTCATTATTATGTAAAAGATTTGCCAAATGCCACAAAAATACGAAGTATGATTAATACAATGACTACTTTGGCTGATTTTAACGAATTGATAAAATTTATGGTCAACTAGCTTTATATTAGTTAGGATGGGGGAAACGATAATTAAAAATCTTTTATTGGGCGTTCTATTATTTGTTTTTGTTGCGCCTGTTCTTGCAAATGACAAAAAAAACAACGTTTCGCTTGCGCTAGAAATTGCTAGTTATCATTATAAAGAACCCGATCATATGAGGCTCGACGGTATAAAATATGGCGTAAATGCGGAATTATTTTCGCGTAATTCCCTATCTGAATTAAGTAATAGACTTTTCTGTGCTTTGCAAGCTCGTTTTATGATAGGGACAGTTGATTATGACGGTTCGTTGTTAGGAACAAAAATACCATACAAAGCGTATGACATAATTGACTGGTACGTCGAGCCGAGGTGTCTATTGGGTTATGCATATGATACGGATGGTGTTTTTGAAATTTTGCCTTATACAGGTATTGGTTATAGATATTTGTTTAACGAGCTTAGTAAAGATCCCAATGGGTACAATAGAGAGAATATATGTATTTATTTGCCACTAGGTATCGATTTTAAATTTAAATGTAAAAAAGAATTTAATATTGTTCTAAATGCCGAATATGATCTTTTTTGCTTTGGGATTCAGGTAAGTCACTTTTTTGCGCCGCTCGCATTTGATCAGAATTACGGATATGGTTTTAGATTTTCAGGAAAGATTTCTAAAAAATATAGGAATATCATATTGTCGGCAGGACCGTTTGTAAGATATTGGCGTATAGAAGAATCTTCAAAGAGTACGGTGGAGCTTTATAAGGAAGGTAAATTGCCGACGCGTACAACTTATTTTGAGCCAAAAAATAATACTATTGAATTTGGGGTTCACTTTGGCGTACAGTTTTAGTTAATATTGTTCTATCAGTTGTAATAGGTCCCGGATTAAAAGCGGACGTTCACTTGGGTGTACAGTTTTAGTTAGTATTGTTCTTGTGGTTTGTAGTTGTAGTTTTGCCCCTTAGAGCGCGAGGTTATGAGTGGAGCATTTTTTAGAATCAGCAATTTTAGTTGTTTAAAGCGAAATCCCATATAAATCTTATTAAGATTTCTCGCAAGTTCTAAAATTGCCTAAAAACATGAAGCAAATGAAGCTCAGCGGCAAGAATTTTGGTACTTTTGTTTTGTCTGACAAAAGTACGAAAATGTTGACGTAAAATCTATAATGTTATAAAATGCTTCTTGTAGAAATATAGCCAACCAGCCCTATATTGATGTGATTGCGTTACTTAAATTTACAGAATAGGGTTAGCTCAGGAATAGTGCGTTGCGTCGTTGGACTTTCTAGCAAGAGGAAGGAGCTGTTGCTTTGTTAGTCCACATAAGCATTGCATCTATTTTTGAGCTAACACAATGCGCCAATATAAAGTTAGTTGACTGTGTGTATTGAAAAAAAGAAAGGAGAGGGGGAGAAATGAAAAAGGTTTTGTTGTTGTCGTTGGTTAGCATATTTGTTTTTGCAGTAGGTTGTAAGAAACAGGATATAAAACATACAGCAACAGATGGTGACATAGAGGCAATCGCTCTTGCTGATGAGCCGTCTGTAAGAGGTGGCGTTGAAGAAGATAATCATCTCCAAACGATATATTTTGCTTTTGATAAAAGCGATTTAACAAATGACTCAACTAACACGTTAAAAGAAAATGCGAGTTATTTAATCAGCAATCCTAACCTTAAAGTTGCGCTTGAAGGACATACCGATAACAGAGGAACCACAGAATATAATTTAGCATTAGGTCAGCGTAGAGCGTTAAAAGTTAAGGAGTATTATGCGCAACTCGGGATAGAGCCTAATAGAATTGCGACCATTTCATATGGCAAAGAAAAACCTGTTGATCCAAACGACAACGAGGCGGCATGGGCAAAAAACAGAAGAGCAGAAACAAAAAACATTAGGGAGACAGAAACAAAATAGATGAAACAATACGATTTTCTTTTGATATGTCTTGCTATGATGACATGTAGCATTGGGTGTGTTCCTTTGTCTTCCGATTCGTGTGGGGTTAATGAATTGAAGGAAGAACTTGCGCAGTTACAGATAGAGCACAGAGAGCTTAAACAAAATCAAGCTGATTTGTATGCAAAAGTTGATTCTTCTGTAACTACAATAGATGCACTAAATGCTGCAGTGCAGGATTCGCAAAATAAACTTTCATTGTTGAATCAGAGTCTTCAAGACTCAACAATGAGCCCGGATAAAAAATCGATAAATGATTATGATTCTGTATCACCATCGTCTGTTTATCAGAGCGCTTATGGCGATTATTCTATGGGTAAATTTGAACTTGCGTATTCAGGATTTCAGTCTTTTGTAGAGAAGTATCCAAATGCCGAACTTGCCTCGCAGGCGCAGTTTTATATGGGAGAATGTTTTTATTCTCGTGAGATGTTTGATCAGGCTGTGACAGAGTATAAAAAAGTGGAATCGGACTACAAAAAATCAAACTTTGTACCTTCTGCAAGATTAAAGATAGCCTTATGTTATAGCCGTCTTGGCAAGCAAAACGAATCTTTAGATGTTTTTTCGTCAATAGTAAACGATTATTCTCAAAGTCCGGAAGCGTTAACAGCAAAAGAAAAAATTAAAAAATACAATAATGCTAAAACTAAAACGAGATAATTTTTTTACTTGCGTAATAATTTCAATATGGATTCACTTGGGAGTTCTGCATGCGATGACTCACAGTAAAGGAAAGACTGTCTATTTGTCATCGCCCATAGATGTTGTTTTTTATTCCGCATCGCAAAATGCGACGGGTCAATCTATAGTTGCAACTGTAGAAGAAAAAAATGAGACTTTTGATGTTATCGAGCAAGAGTATATAAAAGAGGAAGCAAAAACAGCAGAAGAAGTTAAGACAAAGGAAGACGCTGTTGTAAAGAAAAAAGAAAAGTCCAAAAAAATTGATAAAGAAAAGTCAAATATTCAACCCAAGAAAAATATCAAAAAAGCAGACAAGAAAAATATCAAAAAAGCAGATAAGAAAAATATCAAAAAAGCAGATAAAAAAACCGTCAAGCAACTTAAAACAAAAAAATCTGAAGGAATATCAAAAATTTCAGGCAATAACAGTAATATTGAAACTTCCCAATCTTCTGAATCAAAAGTAGCATCTGTTAGTGTGGGTTCGCAATCCGTCGGTTTATCTTTTGGTCCGCAGAATTTTAAATTTTCTTACTATGGCGGTCAAATAGTAAGAAAAATTGGTAGCCAATGGAGATGGGCTGAAAGTTATGGTAGCCTTAGAGTTGTTGTATATTTTAAAATTAGCAGAGATGGCTCAGTATCTGATATTTTAGTTAAAGAATCTTCCGTAAGCGTGGAGTACGACAGGAATGCTTTGGATACTATACGAAGAGCGGCGCCTTTCCCTGTATTGCCTGAAGATTATAGCGATGAATCTTTAGGCGTATTTCTTGAATTCAAGTGTAGGAATTAATATGATGATGAAAAAGTTTATTTTTGTTGTTTTTTCGGTAATTTTATTTGGTTCTATATGTTACGCTCAAAACGATATTTATTTATCTCTTTCGGCCACAGGAAAGAGATCTGATATTGGTGTGGAAGATTTTATCACCGTAGATAAAAATCCAAATACTGCCAAATTTGCAAAAATGTTAAAAGAAATAATAGAAAATGATTTAGTTCTTTCAAGATATTTCAATGTAATTAAAGGAACAGCTGACGATATTATTCCGGAACTTAAAGAAAGATTGTTTTTATGGGAACAGAAAGGCGCCTCTGTTGTTCTTACAGCTTTTACATCAAGTGAAGGCGATGATATTGTTTTTGAAATAAAAATGCTCGATGTCATTACAGGGGAAACGATATGGAAACAGAAATATCAAAACAACTCTAAAAATTATAGATATATGGCTCACGAAGTAAGCGATGAAGTTGTTAAAAGATTTACAGGCGAAATGGGTATAGCGCGCTCAAAAATAGTTTTTGTAAATGATGGTACAAGATTTAAAGAATTATATTTAGTTGATTATGATGGATATAATCTTCGTAGATTGACAAGAGACAATAAAATCAATATTTTGCCAAAATGGTCTCCAGACGGCGAGCAGATAATTTATACAAGCTACTTGTATAATAATCCGGATTTGTCTTCGTTAAATATTATAAAAAGTAAAAGAAGCGTTATCTCGAAATATCAAGGATTGAATGTCGCCGGATCGTTTTCTCCTGACGGTAAGAGGATACTTCTTACTTTATCGAGAGGCAGATTCCCAAACTTGTATTTAATTAGCGTTTCGGGAGAGATTCTTCAGAGGATGACAGATGGCGCAAATATTGACACAAGTCCCGCTTTTGCGCCGAATGATCAAGAAATTGTGTTTATCTCTGACAGACCGGGATATCCGCAACTTTACATAATGAATGTTGCCGGCGGGAACGTAAGAAGACTTGCAACAAGCGGTTTTTGCGATTCTCCGGCTTGGTCTCCAAGAGGCGATAAGATTGTTTTTACGATGAGGCAGTCAAGAATGAATTATGATTTATATGTGTATGATCTCCCTACTGCAAAGATAACAAAACTTACAAACAATCAAAGAAATAATGAAAATCCTACATGGTCACCCGATGGAAGATTCGTTGTATTTTATTCGAATAGATCGGGCAAGGGTGAAATATACATAACAGCTATTGACGGATCGGGTACAAGAAAACTCGTCGAAATGCCTGGCGCGTCTTATACTCCGTCGTGGTCCCCGGTTTTAACAAAATAGAGTCATTGTGTTGATGGTCATATTTTAGAAGGAGGATAATAGAAATATTTTGATGGGAAAAATTTTATAGAGATACTGAATATGGGAGGGTGGGCGTTATACGTACTTTTTGTGGCTTCGATATTATCAATAGTGGTTATTTGTTTAAAGTCAGTAGAGTTTTGGAGGAAGTCAAAAGTGAAAAGGAAAGATTTTATAAGAGAGTTAATAAAGAAAGTAAGAGAAGAGAATATAGATAAGGCGATAGATTATTGTGAAGAGGTAAATTCGCCGATGGGACATGTAGTGGCGGCGGGAGCAACAAAATTTGCGCTTGCGCTAGAAAGCAAGATTTCTACTAAATGATAAAACTGGAGAGAGTGAAAATAAAACATTTGAGATCGGTGAATTTATTATTGGGTTTCCTGATCTTGATAGCTGGATCAAGTATCGTTTCCCATTCTCCGGTGTCTCTTTACGATTTAATAACAGGATTACAAGTTTCTGACTTTTCAATAACGTGGCCTAGAATAAGATTTTTCATAGAGCCTCTTTATTCTTTTGCATTTTATGTGTTGACTATAGATAAAAGTTTTTATAAACCTGTCCTAATTTCATGGACTGTATGGGTTTTAAGCGCTACGCTGGTATGTTGTTTGCTAAATAAAAGAAGTGTCAGACAAACTATAAACAATTTGTTTTATTTACTTATGATTCTTTTTACGATATTTTTTGCGGTAGCTTTAGTTCCCATTCCTGGACCAAAACTCGAAAAGCCTGAAGGATACATTGCAATAGATACGCATTCTCACACGTTGAGGTCTCATGATAATGTCGCGCCGGCGTATATAAGTTTAAAAGCTCATTTGTGGCAAGGTTTTGACGTTTTTTTTAACACAGAACACGGACATACAAAAGGATTTGCCGCGTTTCCGGAAAATATAAAATATAAAACAGTTTATCCGGGAATGCAGATACAAACAACTGACAGAGTGTCTGTTGTTCTTTTGTCGCCGAAAGAATTTGATGGTAAAGATTATAAAGACATGACTTTGGCTGATATTATAAAAAAAGCTCATGAAAACAAAATGTTTGTGATTATGCCTCATTGGTGGAAGTGGCGCAGGCACACTTTTGCAAATCTTAGGGATTTTGGTATAGACGGTTTTGAGATATATAATTGTGGATATAGAAATTTTGATAAAGTAGAACAGAAAGCTATGATAAACTTTGCAAAAGAAAATAATATAGCAATGTTTGGCGTTACAGATTGGCATGGCTGGGGATATATGTCTGATGTGTGGACTGTGGTTAAAGGCAGGACTTCTGAAAACATAGAAGAACAAATTGCAAAAAAATCTAATACTAAAGTAATCCTATATCGCCAAGAGCAGTCTGGGTCAATTATGAGGTTTATTTTCGAACCGTTTTCTGCTTTCTATTATTATGTAAAAAATGCAAACTTTAAATATCTTATATCGTTTATGTTTTGGATTATACTTGTTTTCTTGATTTTAAAGAGTAGTTTTTTTAAATACGTAAAAAAATATTTACCCGTTGTTATGTCGGCAATTTTTGCAGCAAGCGCAGTTTATTTTTACGCAATTGTAAGAACTGTTTTGGATACAAATACAATAGTTATGGAATCAATTGTGCCTTCTTTGATAGGGTTTTGTTTGTTATGGCTTATTTTGTGGAGGAGTAATGACAAGATCAGCTTGTAAAAGGAATATTTTTATTGTGTTTGTCTTGTTTATCCTAGTACAATTTGGTTTTTGTGAAGATATAAACAAAAAAAATAGCATAGATCTGTATGTAGTCGCTAAAGACGGTAAAGCGTATTATATAAAAGTTCCTCTCAGTCTTACCGATAAGGAAGGAAAAGCGCTTATTGAAAAACAAATAAAAGCCGATAGTAATCCATACTTAGGATTTGTGGCTAATTTTGCAGATGGTTTAGGGTTTGGAGCGGCAAGCACTTTAAAGGGCGTTGTGAAAGTTGCCACTAACGCAGTAAAGAACTTATTAAATCCTTCAAATCCTGAAAATCTGAACGCAAAACAGGCATTTTACATAGGGCGGGATAAGGCAGGGAATCTTATACGCTCTTATGAAGAAGCGCATTCAGGGTTAGCGTTTGGCGCTCAAGTGTTAGGTAGTTTGCCATACTTGCTTATTCCATGCGGCGCTACAACAAAGGGGGCGTTGGTTGCAAAAGGTGGCGCGCTGTTATCAAAAAGCGGGGCGCTAACAAAGTTAAGAACCGTTGCTAACGCAATTTCAAAAAACCAGTTAGCAAAGACAGTCGCAAGTGGCGGGATATGGGGGGGATTGTATGGCGCTGGCAGAGGGCTTAGCGAAACAGATACTGGCGCTTTGCTGAGCAGTACAGTTGTTAAAAATATGTCACGAAAAGCGATAACCGACGGCTTGAAAGGCGCTATTGCAGCTCCTATATTTGGCAGGATAGCAAAAGGCGTAGGAAGAGTATTTAGCAAAAGCGCTAGAGCGAAAAAGTTTGTAGAAGATGTTGGCGAAGCTAAAGTCGCGGAAGCGTTAAAAAGAGATGTACCGTTACTTGATATAGCCGACAGACGAGTTTTGTCTACCGCGCAACAGGCTAGACTAAGAAATGTAAACGCTAGACAAATAATAGAAGATTATGCGACTGATAGATTTGCTAAACAAAGGGAGAACTTAACAGACATTGTTGACAAAACTTTCGGGAAAGCTAACACGGCGCGGAAAATAGGCGAAATAGAAGCGGCAAGCAAAAAGATATATGAACCGCTTTACGAAGAGGCAAACAAGGTAGGCTCAATAAGCACAAAAAGACAGTTAAGCGAAAGTCAGCTTAAAAGAATGGCTGAGCTAGACAATAAAATAAGAGATTCCGAAGGAATATTAGAAGCTACACAATTTACACCACTTACAAAAAATGAGAATTTACAAAATATAGCAAAAGAGTTGTCCGAATTAAAAGTTGAAAGGGCAGTGCTCGGCAATACGGACATTCTAGCGGACCCTAGAATAAAAACGGCGTTAAAAGAATGGCGCAAACTTTATCCTGAATACGATTATTTACCTGACAACAACGTGCGTGTTCTTCAGGGCGCAAAACAAATGTTGAACGCAACAATTGAAAAAAATGCGGATTCTAAATCGCTATCAAGAATGTACATGCAGTCAAAAGCGCCGCTCGAAGAGGTGTTAAATACACAAGTTCCAGCGTACGCGCAAGCAGACAAAGAGTTTTCAAAGATGAAACAGTTGATAAAAAAAGCCGAAGAGGGCAATCAACTTAGCAGAATGGATTCAACGGAACTTGAAAGAATATCAAAGGAGCTCACTCCCGAGAACAGGTCAGCGTTTCAGGCTGGACTCAGAGAGAATCTTACAAATCAAATAGATAGGAAAGATTTGTATGATAATACAAATTTAGCGTCAAAAGTTTTTAATAACGACATACTTAAAAAACTTAGAACGCTCGGATATGATGTAACAGATAAAGTTAAAGATGAAATTAACGCTGGCAGGAATTTGAGCGAGTTGCTTGGTGGTAGCGATCCCATGCAAAAAAGTTTTGACGCTAAAGCTAGTGATATATTCTCACCAGGTCGGCTTGCAAAAAAAGCATTAAATTTTTTCGGCGCAGAGGCGAGCAGAAATCTTAACAGTAGTAAATATGTACCTGCCGCAGAGGCGCTAACAAATGCGGACTCCTTACGTAAAATAGCGGACATGTATTATAAAACAGATATGAATGATAGAGTCATCGACGGTATAAGAAGATTGGTGGCTATAAATTATCCGTTGTCGCTAGAAGACAAATTGGGTTTTGATGCTAACGATACTTTTAATAGGCTTCATAATCGGACGCGAGACGCGACAGGTAACGAGAAAGCTATAAGAGCTGACAGAGTTGACGAAGACACAGACGATATAGCTGACTGGCTTAGTAAATGTGTGCTTAGAGACGGGACAGGGAAAATTTCAACAGACTTTGATTTTAACGATAAAAAAGATATAGGTATTTCAGAAGGGCAAAGTAAAACCGATGTCGTAAATAAAAGGCAGTTATTAAGATGGCGGAAGATATTATTATCAAATGCGCTAAATGTTTCTCATTCTCAAAGATAAATGTAGTTAACTATGAGGGGTAAAAATTATATGATAAAAAAGCTGTTGCAGTTCATATTTATTGATGATGTTTTAAAAGGAGATATTGCTTTTTTAGAGAAGATTGATTTGTTTCGCGGACTGTCGAAAAGATCTTTAGCAAAAATAGCGTTAATTGTTTTTAAGAAGACATATCTCGACGGAGAGAAAATTTACGAAGCCAATCAAGAAGCAAATGTCGTTTATATAGTCAAAAATGGACAAATTAAACTTACGGGTAAAAATTTAAGCAAAGTTGTTGAATCAGAAGATTTTTTCGGAGAAAGATCTCTTGTTGAAAATAATAAACATGATTTTAGTTCAATTGCTTTAAAAGAAAGTGAACTTTATCTTATTTATCGCGCTAAATTTTACGATATGGCTGAATCCGATAATAAAGCAGGGTTCACAATCATGAGAAATCTTGCTTCTCTACTTGCGGCAAAATTTGACAGTCTGGAGTTACAGGAAAAATAATGACAGAATCGTCAAAAAATAAGGTTTTTGTTGTTGTAATAATGATTTTTCTCGCAGTTTGTTTGTTGCTGTATTCTGCAAGAGAAATACTGGCGCCTTTTCTAGTGGCTGCGTTTATTACATATCTTATATCTCCGCTGGTTGTTAAAATACAATCCTACGGATATAGAAGATGGGTGGGTGTTACGATAATAGCTACTGTTTTAGTGGCGAGCACTGTTGTGATTCTTATAATTTTTATACCGCTTTTAATTAGTGAAATTGAGAAATTTAAGATAAGTTATTTCGATTATTACAAGTCTTTTTCAAATTATGCAGATGTTGTTAGAAATAAAATTGAAACAGCAGCGCCTATCATTAAACGTTATGATGTTTCAGATATAGTTATTGTAAAAATTCGTGATTTTATGCTTCTGAAAGCGCAACAGATACCTGCTTATCTTATGAATATTTTTTCTATTTTTTCAATTATAATTCTAATTCCTATGCTTGTTTTTTTTATGCTCCTTGGTGGGAATAAAGGAATAAATGCCACTGTTGCTTTTTTTCCTTCTTATTACATTGAAACAATACTGTCTATTATGTACGAAATGGATAGCGTATTGGGTAGGTTTATTCGCGGTCAGCTTATAGAAGCTTCTTTTGTGGGTGTTGTGTCTGCAATATTTTTTAGCGCGCTTGGAATCAATTTTGCGCTAATCATCGGTATTATTGCAGGAATTGCAAATATGATTCCTTATTTTGGACATTATGTAGGATTGGTGATTGCCCTCATAGTAGGAGTAATACAATATCAAACTTTTGCCATAGCTTTTAAAATAATTGTGGCTTATGCTACAATACGGTTTTTGGATAATAATTTTGTACAACCTTTAGCGATAGGTCATAATGTAAACTTGGGATCTGTTGCTATGATTTTCGCAATGCTTGCCGGCGCGCAGATTTTTGGGTTTTTAGGCGTAATTTTTGCGATACCTGTGATGGCAATATTAAAAACTATTTTTATAATGCTTGTACAAAAATACAAAAAAGCAACTGCGTAAGCTGCGCTTGTTGTTTGCTAGAGAGGATTCTATGGCTAAAAGAGTTGGCATTATTACTTCAGGTGGGGATGCTCCGGGCATGAATGCTGCTGTTAGAGCTGTTACAAGGCATGGGATTTTTTTGGGGTATCAAATCATTGGTATTAACAGAGGCTTTAAAGGATTTCTTAACGGCGAATTTATAAATCTTACTTCGCGTTCGGTAAGCGGTATAATAAATATTGGCGGCACTATTTTGCATACAGGAAGATGTCCTGAAACAAAAACCAGAACAGGAATGAATAAAGCCGTTAAAGCAATAAATGAACTTGATTTAGGCGGTTTAATTATAATAGGCGGCGATGGTTCTTTGGCTGCGGGTTATGCGTTGTCTAAACAAGGCGTAAAAGTTATAAATATTGCTGCGTCTATAGACAATGATATATACGGCACAGATGAAACTATAGGGTATGATACGGCTTTAAATACTGCCGTAGAGGCAATAGACAAAATAAGAGATACAGCGACAAGTCATGACAGAATTTTTATCGTCGAAATTATGGGCAGAAAACATGGTTTTTTAACTGCCGATGTGGGGCTTGCGGCAGGTTGCGAATTTATAGTAGTTCCTGAAATGAAAGTTGATATTAATAGGCTTGCAACAGAACTCAAAAAAGGAAAAGAAAGGGGGAAAACATCTGAGATTATAGCTTTTGCTGAAGGGTGTGGTTCTTCTGCAGAGTTTGGAAAGAAAATAGAAAAATTGACAGATCTTGAGGTTAGAGTCAGCACACTCGGCTATATACAACGAGGAGGACGACCAACAGCAAGGACAAGAATTCTTGCTTCAAGATTTGGACATTATGCTATGGATTTGTTTCATAATGGAAAAGCTAATGTTTTAGTTGGGATAACTGATGGAGCTCTTTCAGCAATGCCTATTCATCAGGCAATAAAGCATGAAAAGAAATTTGATGGTCAGACGTTTGAGGTATTGAGAGCCTTGTCAGTTTAATTGATTATAATGTAAAATACTCGTACAATAATGTAGTCGATTGTGATAAAGGGAAGAAGATGAACGAAGTATTAGAGAAAATTAAGATCGGAACAAATGAAATTATTTCTGTTGCAGAACTAGAAAAGAAACTCGCTTCGGGAAAAAAATTAAAAATAAAACTTGGCGTTGATCCTACCACTCCTGATTTACATTTGGGACATACTGTTGTTATCAACAAATTAAAAACTTTTCAAGATTTAGGGCATAAAGTAGTGTTTGTGATTGGTGATTTTACCGCAAGAATCGGCGATCCTTCAGGCAGATCTGAAACTCGTCCTATCATGACTGTCGAGCAGATAAAACAAAACACACAAACATACATAGGTCAGGTGTTTAAAATTCTTGACAGGGAAAAAACAGAAGTTGTTTACAATAGCAAGTGGCTTGAGGAACTTGGCATAAATGGGTTATTAAGTCTTGCGTCGAAAAGCACTGTGGCGCAAATGCTTATAAGGGACGATTTTGAAAAAAGATATAAAGAAGATAGACCTATAAGTATTGTTGAATTTCTTTACCCTTTATTACAGGCTTATGATTCCGTAGCTTTAAATGCGGATGTAGAGCTTGGTGGTAACGATCAGAGATTCAATCTTTTACTTGGCAGGGAAATACAAAGAGATTATGGAATTAAAGATGCTCAAATTGTAATTACCATGCCTCTTTTGGAAGGTACGGATGGCGTTAAGAAGATGTCAAAATCTTATAACAATTATATAGCTTTAAACGATTTGCCAAAGGATATGTTTGGTAAGATTATGTCAGTTTCAGATACTCTCATGTACAAATATTATGAACTTCTTATGCAGGCGGATTTAAATGTTGTTAAGAATATGCATCCCAAAGAAGCAAAGTTGGCGCTTGCTCAAGAGATTGTAGAAAGATATCACGGGAAAGAAGGAGCTTTAAAAGCAAGAGAAGAATTTAATAAAATTTTTGCAAAAAAAGATA
>NZ_JAIXMZ010000053.1:0-8284 GCF_020328025.1 Candidatus Endomicrobiellum pyrsonymphae
CCACCAACTTTAATGTTCATACAATCTACAGTCTCCATACGATACAGCTCAGCCTGCTCAAGAGTCTCAAACACCTTATCACATTTCCAACAACTATCCCTATGGTCAATCAACGTCAAATCATACACCTTTTCCGGCTGGTCGATTTTCACTCTTTATCTCCTTATCAAATATCCCTTTTTTTTATCTTTCTAGCTCTATTTTGCACGCTTCCATAAAAGACCTGTCGTTCCTTAAATCTTTATCGCAATTATCACAAGCTATCTCAGCTAACTCTTGCGCCGTCAAAATTTCATTCCTCACCGCAAATTCAGCTAACTGATTTACCGTCTCAAACGACGTTGTCATGTGCGCCTTATATTGAAATTGATTTGATTTTAGAGAAGTTAAAAAATAAACAGAGGAGAAGTGTAAAATGAAGAAAATTGTAAGTTTTCTTGTTGAATGGTTGTGCAACAGTTAGCAAATATACTGACGCTCAGTATGCTCCAACGGATGCAAGTTGGCATTACTATCACTAGCCTTTTGTGTACGGCAGAAAAGAAAGAGGCGCTGCCTCAAAATGTTGTTACAATGTCTATTGCGTTGTTCCAGTTAGTTGTTTAAAGCGAAATCATCTATAAATCTGATAAGATTTCTCGCAAGTTCTAAAATTGCCTAAAAAATATGAAGCAAATGAAGCTCAGCAACAAGAATTTTTGGCGCTTTTGTTTTGTCTGACAAAAGTACGGAAGAAGTCGTTGAATTAGCATGCGTTTTTTAGTAAAATGTGCGGATTCGTATCATCTTACCATGTCATGTATGGAGGTTTTTTAGTGCGGATTCGTTTGGCTTTAGTGTGTTGTATGTTATTTTTTGTTTCGTTCGTGTATGCCGACACTGATGTAGTGTCAGACATAATTATTGAAGGTTTGCATAATGTAAAGTTAAAGGATGTTTTATCTGTTGTAAAACTTAAAAAAGGAAAATCTTATTCAAGTGATGCAGCCAGAGAGAATGTTCGCTTAATAGCTGGACTTGAACATTTTGATAATGTTGAAGCTCGTTTTGACAAGCGCACAGGTGTTCTTACTTTTGTTGTTTCTGAAAAACCTTATGTGGAGCATCTCGTTTTCAAAGGTAATGCTGAGATTTTGACAGGAAAACTTAAAAGTATAAGTACATTAAAGGAAAAAGAATATCACGATCTTGTGAAACTTGAAGAAACAAAAAGCAAAATATCTACTTTATATAAAGATAAAGGTTATGCTGATTGTCTAATTGAAATTTATTCTACCATTGACGCAGATACAAATAAAATGACAGTAACTTTTCTTATTACAGAAAACAGTAAAATTGTTATTGGTGGTGTTAAAATTGAAGGAGTTATCTCCTATAAGGAGAAAAAAATTAGTAAATTAATGAAAATAAAACCTAAAAAAATATTTAAGGAAAATATTTTTAACGCAGATTTGGCGGCAATAGAGGCGTTTTACAAAAATAACGGTTTTATGGATTATCAGTTTGTTTCTTCAGCCAATACGTATAACGAAGCAAAAACAGAAATATTTTTAACTTTAAATATAAGCGAAGGTGAAAGATACAAAATAGGTTCCATAACACACAGCGGTAATTTTGCTGTTGATGACAAAGAAATTGGTAAGATAATTAAGTTTAAAAAAGGTCAAGTTTTTAATCAGCATAAAATTGTTGAAATGGAGCAGGGTATAAAAACTGCGTACGCCGATAAAGGTTACCTGAAGGCGGCGATTAATTCTGATTTTAATAAACGAGGCGCAGAAAGTGTTGTAGATGTGAACCTATCAATACAAGAAAATTCTATCGTATATGTAGGAGATATTCACATAGATGGTCTTGTTTCAACAAAAGATAAAGTTATAAGAAGAGAAGTTCTTTTAAAATCTGGCGATGTATTTTCTTTAAAAAAACTTAGCAGAAGTATTGAGAAAATTTATAATTTAGGTTTTATTGAGAGTCTTGAGTGTCAGCCTATGATTACGGACGCTCCTGACGTATTTGACTTGTCCCTTGCTATCACTGAATCTAGCGTCGGGGCGATTACAGCTGGCATAGGGTATTCTACTGTAGATAATATCGTGGGGTCGTTGCAGATTCGTCATATGAACTTGCTTGGTTCAGGTCAAACATTAACATTGTTGGGAGAATTTGGAGAAAGAAAACGACAAAATTTTGAAATAGAGTGGACTGAACGTAGAATTTTTGATAAGAATGCGAGTTTGACTTTATGTGTGTTCGACACTAGAAGAAATAGAGATTATTCAGGCATTACAGACGCTTATACAGAACGCAGAAAAGGTCTTGTCGCTACAGTTGGACCGAGTCTTAGCGATTATGTAAGGTTGCAATTTGGGTATAAAATCGAAGAAGTTAAACTTTCCAATATAAGAGATAAGATAAAAGAGGAAATAGAAAAATCGTCAGATGTAGCAAAGAACAACATAACAACAAGCGTTTTTGCTCAGTGCGCATATGATTCGAGGGATTATATATTTGATCCGTCAAGAGGCAGCAAACAGCTTTTATATTTGCAACTAGCAAGCGATAAGTTGGGAGGCAATTTAAATTTTGTTAGAAGCATTGCCAAGTCAACATTATTTTTTCCCACATTTTGGAAATTTGTGTTGAGTGTTAATATGGAAGTAGGCGCAATTACTGCCTATGGTAGTCAATCAGTACCTGTTTATGAAAAATTTCATGTTGGTGGCGGTGGCGGATCAGGTACGGTAAGAGGGTACGCTAGCGGAAATGAAATAGGTCCTCCAGGCGGTGGTAAAGTAAAAGGCGTAGTTAATGTCGAGTATAAGTTCCCTATATTTGGAGTCAATGGAAAAACAATTCTTCAGGGCGCTATATTTTATGATATTGGCGGAACGTGGAAAGATTTTAGTAGCGTAAATTTAACTTTAGGCGATGGAGAAAAAAATCTTCGTTCCGGCGTGGGTGTTAGCATAAGAGTTGGAGCTTCGATGCTCCCTATAAGGCTTGATTTTGGATATGGTTTAAATCGTAAAGAAAACAAAAACGAGATGTTGCCTTATTTTAGTTTAGGATATGATTTTTAAAAGTTTTTTATATTATCGTTGATGTTTGTTTTTATATCAAGCGCTCTTGTAAGCGTAGCGGTTGAGCGCAAATGCGTTAATAGTTATAAAGAAGTTTCCGAAAGTATCCTTTATGTCAATATGAGTAGAGTTTTCAAGTCTTATCCAAAAACGCAAGGTCATAAAAAAGAAATACAAGATTTTGCAAAAACGCTAAAAACAGTTGTAACGGAAATGGTCAAAGAGTTTAATTTCCTTAAAGATAAGGCTAGAAGTGTAAATTCAAGAATAAAAGATGATAATCTTGTTAGAGGACCTCTCAAACGAAGCAGCTTGAGATGCTCGGGAGTTTAATGAAAGAACAGAAATTAAAAATTACAGATATGTCAGACAGAACTAAAAATGAGATTGCTTTAATGGAAGAAAAAACACTGCAAGTATTTTAAAAGATATAGAATTTTACTCAAAAGCAGTATCCAAAAAATATGACGCCGCTGTAGTTTTAGAAAAACAAAGTATTTTAACATGTAAGTGTAAAGATATTACGGATGAAATTATAAAAATGGCAAAGGATGGGTAAATGAAACTTACAGCATCAGAACTTGTGGCAATTGTTTCAGGCGAGCTGATAGGGGATAAAGATATTCTTTTGACTGGCGTTAATTGTCTTGTAGAAGCGAAAGCGAATGAAATTTCTTTTTTAGGCAGTTTGAAGTATCTTTCTGAAGCTTTAAAAACTGAAGCTGGTGTTGTTTTGGTCGCATCTGACACAGATGCGTCAAAGTTTAAAGGCAAAAATATTATAAAAGTGGAAAACCCTCAATATGCTTACGGTCTTGTTCTCTCAATTGTCGAGAAAGAACGATTGGAGACTATAGAAAAAAATATACACGTGTCAGCGTCTATATCAGAAAAAGCAAAGGTTGGCAAAGACGCATATATAGGTCAAAATGTCGTTATTGAAGCAGGTTCAGAGATTGGCGATAACGCAAGAATATTCCCTAATGTATATATTGGTAAAGATGTAAAAATTGGCAAAGATTGTCTTATCTATTCCAATGTCGTTATCAGAGAAAATACAATTATCGGCGATAGAGTTATTATACAATCTGGAGTTGTTATCGGTGGGGACGGGTTTGGCTTTGCAATGATAGGAGATAAAATACAGAAAATTTCGCAGATAGGGAATGTTGAGATAGGAAATGACGTTGAAATAGGCGCAAATACTACAATAGATAGAGCTACTGTTGATGCTACAAAAATAGGCAACGGTACTAAAATAGATAATCTTGTTCAAATAGCGCACAATGTCCACGTTGGCGAGAATTGTATAATTGTTGCCCAGACAGGAATAGCAGGATCAACACACTTGGGCAATAATGTTACCATTGGCGGGCAAACCGGTGTGGCAGGACATTTAAAAATAGGAAATAACGTAATGATAGCAAGTCAAGCTGGAATTTCCGGAAATATTGGCGATGGCAAGCGTATGGGAGGAAATCCTATGGCTCCGTTAAACAACAGTATAAAGATAAGAGTCTTAATGAGAAAATTACCAAAAATGTATCAAGATTTAAAAAAGATAAAAAAAACTTTAAAGGATAAATAGACTTAACATGGCAAATCAAACGACTATTTTAAAAGAGGTATCAGTTGAAGGCGTTGGTCTTCACACCGGAAACAGAAGCATAGTAACTTTTAAACCCGCTCCTTACGCAGAATATGGTATTAGGTTTATAAGAGTAGATTCGCAGGATAAAACTGAAATCGAAGCTGTATGCTCTAATGCTATCTCAGGACTTGCAATAAGAGGAAGCGTTATAGAAAAAAATGGCGTTCGTGTTCACACAATAGAACATATAATGTCTGCATGCGCCGCGTTTGGGATAGATAATCTAATTATAGAAATTAATAACAATGAACCTCCCATTTTAGATGGTAGCGCAAAAATATTTGCACAGACTCTTGCAAGCGGTGGGATAAAAGAGTTTGCCGCGCCAAAAGAATATTACACGCTTAAAGAACCTGTGCATTTTGAGTCAGGAAAAACGAAAATATCGGCGTATCCGTCGGATCGTTTGGAAATAGATTGTACAATTGGATTTGATCACCCTTTTTTAAAATTTCAGAAAATGTCTTTAGCTAATCTAAATAAAGATATATATTTAAATTGTCTTGCTTCGGCAAAAACGTTTTGTTTTGACTACGAAATAGAAGCTTTGCAGAAAAACGGACTTGCTTTGGGCGGATCTATGGACAATGCAATAGTTATTGGGTTAGATGGAATACACAACAAAGATCCTCTTCGTTATGAAGATGAATTTGTAAGACATAAAACTTTGGACTTGATAGGCGATTTATATTTGGCGGGGAAACCTATAAAAGCCAAAATAGTCGCAGATAAGCCCGGTCATCAAAATAACATAGGTTTCGTAAAAGAATTTTTAAAGAAAGCTGTTGTTGAAAAAGATAAAGTTTTGGAGGAGAAAATGGGTGCGAATACAGCGGTAACCGGAACAGAAAAAATATTAAATCACGAGGAAATTTTAAAATATATACCACATCGATATCCATTTTTGATGATAGATAAAGTGAAAATAAATAGTATAGATACTTCAAAAGCTACAGGTTATAAATGCGTAAGCGGGAATGAAAATTTCTTTCAGGGACATTTTCCGGGCGCACCAATAATGCCTGGAGTTTTAATTATTGAGGCGATGGGTCAGACATCTTGCGTTATGTTTCTTTCAAGACCTGAGATGCAAGGGAATATTGCATATTTTATGTCTATAGACAAAGCAAAATTTCGCAGACCCGTAAAACCAGGAGATGTCCTTGAATTGCGCGTAGAAATAATAAAAGATAGTGGTAGGCGTGGTAAAATGAGAGGCGAGGCTTATGTTGATGGAAAATTGACAACAGAAGCTGAATTTGTATTTGTTATTGTAGAAGAGCATCAATGATACATCAAACGGTGGTCATAATAGATAAAAATGTGGTGATTGAAGATAATGTAGAGATAGGACCCTATACTGTTATCGGTCCCGAGACTGTTATTAAAAGCGGAACTAAAATACACGGTCAGTCGGTAATAGAGTATGCTGAAAATAGGTAATAATTGCTAAATCTTTAATTTTTCGTCTATAGGTAAACGACCTCAAGATTTAAAATATCATGGTAGGCGCCGGCGCAATGATTAACATGGATGTTATTCCATATGTGACAGTTCAGGGCATAGAGCTGTTCTTGTAGGGTTAAATCTCATAGGATTAAAAAGAAAAAAAATTAAGCTTTCTGAGATTGAAGATATAAAGTCAGCGTATAAAATATTGTTTATGTCTAAATTAACGCTTGAAGAAGCAATGTCTAAGCTTGACGAGTCACGGTCTCCTTATGTTGAAGATATTACAACTTTTATAAAGCATTCCCAAAGGGATATTACAAGACCCAACACCCAACAAAACTATAGTTGACTAGCTTTATTTTGTATTGATATTGGTATAAAGTTGGTCAGCCATAGAGAGGAGGTAAAAATAAAAATGATTCATCAAACGTCGATAATTGATAAAACTGTTGTTATAGGCGCAAATGTGGAAATTGGCGCTTATACAGTGATAGGTAGAGATGTTGTGATTGGCGAAGGTACGGTGATAGGCTCAAATGTTTTTATAGAGTTTGCAGAAATTGGTAAAAACTGTAAAATTTATAATTCAGCTTCAGTCGGTGCGTCTCCTCAGGATTTTAGCTATGATGGTGAATATTCGATGGTGTATATTGGTGACGGAACCACGGTCAGAGAATTTGTAACCCTTAACAGGGGCACAAAAAAAACAGGCAAAACTATAATCGGCAAAAACTGTTATTTTATGACAGCATCGCACGTTGCGCATGATTGTCGTATTGGTGATAATGTGACTATGGCAAATTGTTCCGCGGCGGCAGGACATGTTGAAATAGGCGACGCTGCTTTCGTAAGCGGACTAGTTGGTATTCATCAATTTACAAAAATTGGTAAAGGCACAATGACAGGTCTTGGAGCTGCTGTCACTATGGACATAATTCCGTATGCTTTATGCGCAGGCTATAGAGCAAAACTTGTTGGTTTAAATTTAGTTGGTATGAAAAGAAGAAAAATGCCGATGGAGGAAGTTAATGCTGTAAAAGACGCTTATCGTATTTTGTTTATGTCTAAACTTTTGCTTAAAGATGCTTTGGCGCAAATAGAACAAATTGAATCTATAGCCGTGCGGGAAATAGTGAATTTTATAAAAAATTCTAAACGGGGTATAGCAAGACCTGAATGAATAAGAGACAAAGTAAAGAATGATAACAGCTTCAATATTTTGGCTACGGCATTAAAGAAATAGTGTTTCAGACTTAAATAAAAGATATAAGACAGGACTTAAAAGCGCTATGATAAGCCCTTACGAGGCATTCCGGGTATTATGAAAGTTGAGTATCATAAAATATGCATCTGAAAATAAAGATTTCGCAGGGTTACTTACAATATTTATTTATTTTTTGAAGATAAAATAAGATTTACTCTTGTGGATGCCGTTCTTTTCATGGAGAGCGATGGTCCAAGCGCAGGAATTGTTAGAAAAACAGATTTGATTGTAGCTCCAAGCGATGTGGCTATTCTCGATGCACATTTGTTGAATTAATTAAATTATGACATACAAAATAGAGTTTAGATTCTGAAGTACAAAGTAAGAAGAGTTTAAAGAGTCTAGGCCGCAAGGACGAAAGGGGATTTAGAATGATTAATTTCAAGAAGATGGTAAGCGTTATTGTAGTATTTAGTTTGGTGTTGAGTTCATGCGGAGGAAACAAGGATAGTGGTAGCAGAGTAAGTGGGCTAGGAAGGAATGTAGAGTTAAATATATTTGAGAACGACATTAAAACCACTGGGGTGGCAGAGGATGTAATGCAAGTTGGGTCGACTATGAAGCTGGTGGGTAGTCGGTTTGAAAGGTGTGACCTTGACAACGCCACTGGGGAAACGGTATGTGTGAATAAGGGTGGAACCTCGTCTGTTAGGTTTAAAGGCACACCTTTCAAACCGACTACCCACCAGCTTCATAGTCGACCCAACTTGCATTAAAACCACTGGGGTGGCAGAGGATGTAATGCAAGTTGGGTCGACTATGAAGCTGGTGGGTAGTCGGTTTGAAAGGTGTGACCTTGACAACGCCACTGGGGAAACGGTATGTGTGAATAAG
>NZ_JAIXMZ010000054.1:0-1099 GCF_020328025.1 Candidatus Endomicrobiellum pyrsonymphae
AAAGGATTTTTCTACAGATTTTTCTAATATTTTTTGTAATGATTTGCCGCCAATATCAGCATCGGTCAAAATAAATGAAAGCATTGTTGCATGAAAACCTTGTAAATTTGGGTGTATCATACCCGCGCCTTTTACACACCCCCAAATTTACAAGGTTTTCATGCAACAATGCTTTCATTTATTTTGACCGATGCTGATATTGGCGGCAAATCATTACAAAAAATATTAGAAAAATCTGTAGAAAAATCCTTTAATTGTGTGTCTGTTGATGGAGATACATCAACAAATGATACTGTTATAGTGTTGGCAAATGGTCAGAGTGAAACAGGGAATTTGTCAAAAAACGATATGACAAATTTTATAAAAGCGTTTGATGACCTTACTTTAGAGCTTGCAAAATCTATGGCTAGGGACGGAGAAGGTGCAACAAAGTTTGTAGAAATTGAAGTTAAAAATACTAAAACAAAAAATGATGCAAAACTTATAGCTTCTACAGTGGCTACGTCGCCTCTTTTTAAAACTGCAGTATTTGGCGCGGATGCAAACTGGGGCAGAGTTCTTGCTGCAGTTGGCAGAGCTGGGGTGAATTTTGATCTTGGGAAAGTTGATATATATATTGGTGGAGTGCATACTTTTAAAAACGGTTTTGCATTAAACTTTTCCGAACAAACAGCAAAGAAAGCATTGCTTAAAAAAGAAATTCAAGTTGTTATAGATTTAAAAGCAGGCAAAGAATCGAGCAAATATTATACATGCGATTTTTCGTACGATTATGTGAAAATTAACGGCGATTACAGATCTTAATAGAGTGGGACTCCGCGCCGTTAACTCCTCTTTCAAACCCCGTCGATGCTTCTAGCATTTGGCGTTTGTCGTCCCTTTTGTAAAAGGGAAAATAAAAGCATTGTAGTAATTCCCCTTTCTCTGAAAGAGGTGGCTCAATATTGGCAATAACTACGCATACCATCGTCTAATGATCAAAGGCTTAAAGAATCCACTCCTTTGGATGCTTCAGTTGCCCTTGCTCTCTCAGTAATCAAGATACAATGCGGGGTTATGTGTTGATAAGGCGGGGTTATATATGACTTTAAAAATATAA
>NZ_JAIXMZ010000054.1:1109-2110 GCF_020328025.1 Candidatus Endomicrobiellum pyrsonymphae
TTATATTTTTAAAGTCATATATAACCCCGCCTTATCAACACATAACCCCGCATTGTATCTTGATTACTGAGAGAGCAAGGGCAACTGAAGCATCCAAAGGAGTGGATTCTTTAAGCCTTTGATCATTAGACGATGGTATGCGTAGTTATTGCCAATATTGAGCCACCTCTTTCAGAGAAAGGGGAATTACTACAATGCTTTTATTTTCCCTTTTACAAAAGGGACGACAAACGCCAAATGCTAGAAGCATCGACGGGGTTTGAAAGAGGAGTTAACGGCGCGGAGTCCCACTCTATTAAGATCTGTAATCGCCGTTAATTTTCACATAATCGTACGAAAAATCGCATGTATAATATTTGCTCGATTCTTTGCCTGCTTTTAAATCTATAACAACTTGAATTTCTTTTTTAAGCAATGCTTTCTTTGCTGTTTGTTCGGAAAAGTTTAATGCAAAACCGTTTTTAAAAGTATGCACTCCACCAATATATATATCAACTTTCCCAAGATCAAAATTCACCCCAGCTCTGCCAACTGCAGCAAGAACTCTGCCCCAGTTTGCATCCGCGCCAAATACTGCAGTTTTAAAAAGAGGCGACGTAGCCACTGTAGAAGCTATAAGTTTTGCATCATTTTTTGTTTTAGTATTTTTAACTTCAATTTCTACAAACTTTGTTGCACCTTCTCCGTCCCTAGCCATAGATTTTGCAAGCTCTAAAGTAAGGTCATCAAACGCTTTTATAAAATTTGTCATATCGTTTTTTGACAAATTCCCTGTTTCACTCTGACCATTTGCCAACACTATAACAGTATCATTTGTTGATGTATCTCCATCAACAGACACACAATTAAAGGATTTTTCTACAGATTTTTCTAATATTTTTTGTAATGATTTGCCGCCAATATCAGCATCGGTCAAAATAAATGAAAGCATTGTTGCATGAAAACCTTGTAAATTTGGGTGTATCATACCCGCGCCTTTTACACACCCCCAAATTTACAAG
>NZ_JAIXMZ010000054.1:2120-10238 GCF_020328025.1 Candidatus Endomicrobiellum pyrsonymphae
ATTTGGGGGTGTGTAAAAGGCGCGGGTATGATACACCCAAATTTACAAGGTTTTCATGCAACAATGCTTTCATTTATTTTGACCGATGCTGATATTGGCGGCAAATCATTACAAAAAATATTAGAAAAATCTGTAGAAAAATCCTTTAATTGTGTGTCTGTTGATGGAGATACATCAACAAATGATACTGTTATAGTGTTGGCAAATGGTCAGAGTGAAACAGGGAATTTGTCAAAAAACGATATGACAAATTTTATAAAAGCGTTTGATGACCTTACTTTAGAGCTTGCAAAATCTATGGCTAGGGACGGAGAAGGTGCAACAAAGTTTGTAGAAATTGAAGTTAAAAATACTAAAACAAAAAATGATGCAAAACTTATAGCTTCTACAGTGGCTACGTCGCCTCTTTTTAAAACTGCAGTATTTGGCGCGGATGCAAACTGGGGCAGAGTTCTTGCTGCAGTTGGCAGAGCTGGGGTGAATTTTGATCTTGGGAAAGTTGATATATATATTGGTGGAGTGCATACTTTTAAAAACGGTTTTGCATTAAACTTTTCCGAACAAACAGCAAAGAAAGCATTGCTTAAAAAAGAAATTCAAGTTGTTATAGATTTAAAAGCAGGCAAAGAATCGAGCAAATATTATACATGCGATTTTTCGTACGATTATGTGAAAATTAACGGCGATTACAGATCTTAATAGAGTGGGACTCCGCGCCGTTAACTCCTCTTTCAAACCCCGTCGATGCTTCTAGCATTTGGCGTTTGTCGTCCCTTTTGTAAAAGGGAAAATAAAAGCATTGTAGTAATTCCCCTTTCTCTGAAAGAGGTGGCTCAATATTGGCAATAACTACGCATACCATCGTCTAATGATCAAAGGCTTAAAGAATCCACTCCTTTGGATGCTTCAGTTGCCCTTGCTCTCTCAGTAATCAAGATACAATGCGGGGTTATGTGTTGATAAGGCGGGGTTATATATGACTTTAAAAATATCAGAAAAAGACGACAATTCTTATAAAAAAACTGCGGAAATAATAAAAACCGGCGGAATAGCTATTGTTCCTACGGAAACGGTTTACGGTTTTGCTGTTGACGCTTTTAATATGGAGGCTCAGAAAAAAATATACAAAATAAAGAAGAGAAGCCTTAAAAAACCTCTCATTTTAATGGCGACTAATATTGACAGCGTAAAACTTCTTGTTGAAATTCCAAAGAAAGCATTGGCAATTGCTAAAAGATTTTGGCCTGGTCAGCTAACTTTGATATTTCCTACAACCGAGCTGGGGAAGATTGTTTCAGGAGGGAGAAATGATATTGGAGCAAGAATACCTAATAGTGAATTTATGCTCAATTTACTGAAAGAAGTAGATAGACCTATTTTTACAACTTCGGTTAATGTATCAAATAAAAAAAGTGCAAAAAATATAAATGAAACTGTAGAATTTAACGGAATTGTTGATGTGATAGTTGACGGTGGTCAATGTAAATTTTCTCTTGAGTCCACCGTTGTAAATATGGTACAATTCCCCTATGTTATTATACGTAAAGGATGTTTGAATACTGACGAATTGTTAAAATATGTATAAATTTATAGAAACGGGGGAGAAAAAATGGAAAACGTGAAAAAGAATGACGTAGCAATTTATAATGTATTGGTAAGAGATCTCAAAAGACAGAGAGAAACTATAGAACTTATTGCTTCTGAAAATATAACTTCACAGGCTGTTATGGAAGCGCAGGGCTCTTGTCTTACAAATAAATATGCCGAAGGGTATCCCGGTAAGAGATATTACGGAGGATGCGAAATTGTAGATGTAGCTGAAAATTTAGCAATAGAAAGGGCAAAAAAATTGTTTAATGTTAAATTTGCAAATGTGCAGCCTCATTCAGGCGCGCAAGCAAATTTTGCCGTACAGTTAGCTCTATTAAAACCGGGCGACACTGTTATGGGGCTTGATTTGTCGCACGGCGGACATTTAACGCACGGTAGTCCATACAACATTTCTGGAAAGTGGTTCAATATTGTTTCTTATACGGTTAATGAGAAAACAGGTTATATAAATTATGATGAAATGGAAAAACTTGCAATAGAGCGTAAACCAAAATTGATAATTAGTGGTGGCAGTGCGTATTCAAGAATTTGGGATTGGAAAAAAATAAATGAAATTGCAAAAAAAACTAACGCCTATCATATGGCGGATATGGCTCATTATGCCGGTTTAATAGCTGCGGGCATCTATCCATCTCCCGTAGAGTACGCGGATGTTACTACTACTACGACTCATAAAACACTTCGAGGTCCCCGCGGTGGTTTAGTTCTTACCAATAGCGAAGATATTGCAAGGAAAATTAATTCAGCCGTTTTTCCAGGAGAACAGGGCGGACCTTTAATGCACGTTATAGCTGCAAAAGCAGTAGCGTTTGGAGAAGCTCTTAAACCTGAATTCAAGGAATACCAGAAGCAAGTTTTAGCTAACGCAAAAAAACTTGCCGAGGTTTTGGAAAAATGTGGATTGAGAATTGTTTCAGGCGGTACGGATTCTCATGTATTTTTAGTTGATTTAAGACCTTTAAATGTTAAGGGTAAAGCAGCTCAGGAAGCTTTGGAAAAAGCGGGAATAACTTTAAATAAAAATGGAATTCCTTACGATCCTGAAAAACCAACAATAACATCTGGTATAAGAGTTGGTTCTCCGGCCGTTACCACAAGAGGAATGAAAGAATTTGAAATGATAAGAATTGCTGAATCTATAGTTAAGGTTCTCAAGAATATTGATAATGAAAAAGTAATCTCTGAAGTTAGCGCCGATATGTTAAATTTGTGTCGGGAATTCCCCATATATGAAGGATTAGAATATTAAAATTTTTTCGAGTCGAGAAGTTTGACTTTTTTTTGACTTTCATGTACAATGCCTCGATGGGTTTTTGGGGATGTGGTGTAGCCTGGTTTAACACACTGCCCTGTCAAGGCAGAGACCGCGGGTTCAAATCCCGTCGTCCCCGTGTTACGCTCGCGTGTGGGACGGGTTGTTGTAAGGTGGCTATTTTAGGTCGTTCTTCCGTCAATATCCAAAGGCTCATAGTTCTCCGTTTATTATGTCAAATTTTTTCTTTTTTTACTAAGTTCCAATAATGTTCTCCAAGAACTGTTAATTTACAAGATTTCCCTTCCATTGCAGCAAAATACATATGCTCAGCATCAACAGGAACTACCAAATTTACTCTATTATATTTCTGTAATATTTCGAATTTACGAACATTTTTAGGATTTGGATTTTTGCTTTCAGGTTCAAATGATTGGTCAAGTTTAAAATTTTCACCTTTTTTAGGGAACAATTTTGTTATTTTTTTTAAATCAACTAAGTCAATGGGTGGTTGAACTGTCCTTAAGGAAGTAAATGTTTTTACATTAGTCTTAAATATTGGACGCTGTTCCCACGCACCGAAGGATTGGTCTACACGAGCATAAATACTACTTGGGGTTATATTCCCCATTAAATCAGATGCATTACCGTTCATCGCGTCAACAAATAATGTCGTAAAAACACCACGACCATTATTTTCGATTGCATATTCATCTTTTCCAGAGGCTGCCAGAACAGTAGTTCCCTCACTTAAAATAGAGTTAGTTTTATTTCCTAGCTGTAAATTTGCAAATTCTCCGGAATGACAACAGTCTAAAATGATAATTTTGTTTTTTGCCTTTGATTCGTTGATTATTATCAATAACTCACTCATCGGCAAACCATCATCGCCTGTTTCGCAATCAGAAGTTATCAAATATCCACCTGTAGTGTCAATATAACCGTGACCTGAAAAATAGAACAATGCTACATCGCTATCGTATTTAAATAAAGCTTTTACATCATCTTTGAGACTTTTCTTTTTAATGTTATTTTGTTTATTCCTTGCGACACGAAGTTTAATGTCAAAATTCTTGGTTCCATCACTATGTATTCTAAGAACAGAATTAACATTACGTGCGTCATTTGCACAACCTTGCAAATGGTCAAAATTTTTATAATAATCTATTCCTATTATTAATGCCTTTCTTGAAATCATCCATTTTTACCTTCTTGCATACATTCAGAGATTTTTTGTGCTATTTTATCCCAATCCCAAGATATTGTTTTACAACTCAGCAATCCTTCTGGTAATGTTGAATATTGCGAAGCATTGTCAATATAAATTCCAAATATTGGAACATTTTGATTTTTTGCAAAAGAAATCTCTTTCAAAACTCCTTTTGCTCTATGTGTTTGAGTACCAACAAGAACAATGAGCAAATTACATCTATTAATTTTGTCTCTGATTTCTCTCTCCCATTCACTTTGAAATATTTGTTCTTTTGAAGACCAATCTTCAATATCAAATGGAGTTCTTGAATTTCTAATTTGTCCTGAAAATAAAATTTTCTCTTTTGAATTATTATCATAATCAAAGCTTATGAATGCTCTTGGTGTCGTCATAATTTTCTCCTGTGGAACTTTTATTTTATAAATTGTTGCCATCTATTACCAATTAATACTCTTTTATCATATCTTCTATTTCTCTTGTTTTCTGAATATTCTTTTTTAGATACTCACTTGCCTTTAACGACAATTTATCTATATCTTTCTGTTATTGAAAGCCAATACATACGCGAACATCTACACTTATGAGACTCACTCTGAGATTTAGCCATTGTTTATTTTCCCTGATAATAAGCATATCATTTTAATAGTTATCAGCTTAATAATTTTCTCTGATTTTATTCCATTCTTCTATATGGAAATCTTTAATTTCAGTAGATACTTTCGCGTCTTTAATTAAATTTTTTGTATAGCATTTTAAGAAATCATCATAATTATCTATAAATCTTAAATAATACTTAAGCGTTGTTAAAATGCCGTTAGCTATGATATCTACTCCTCGTTCTTTTTTGGTATTTAAAATAACATCTGAAATTTTCTTTTCTTCATCAGAATTTCTAAAACTGTTCTGAAAAGTTGTAAGAATATAATATCTATCGACATCAATACTGCTCATCTTTTTTACTACATCAAAAATCAAATACTCGTCAATTGGAATATTATGTTTAATCTCTACTATTTCAAAAGGTTGATTATTTTTCGTATATATCTCTATATCTCCAAAACCGTGTTTATCAGAAGAAGTATGAACTTGTAAAGGAACAAGCTTTTTGTTTCTATACCTGTCAAACTTATCAAACAAGATCTCATAAATTGAATATATTGCAATTACGGGTAACCTTGAACTTTTCTTAATTTGAAAATGTTTGGCGAGCATTGAAAGAATTGTATTTATATTTAAGTTTGTAGCCGTCACGATCTTCTGTTGTGATGTCCTTCGGAATAAATCTTCATTTGTTTTAGATAATTTTATCAAGCTAAAAAACAAATAAATAAGACACTTTTCAGGTGCTTGTTTAAAAGTTTCTATCTGGTCAAGTATATTGAGGAATGCTTCTTTCAGTTTCACATTTCGTATCTTTAAATTTTTACCCTCTTTCTTCGTCCATTTAATTTCTTCTCTTATAGCCAAAGTCAAAAATGCGCTTTCCTTATTTGCATATTTGGGGAAATTGTCTTTGAAAAATGGCGAAGTTATACGAGTGTCTAGCACCCTTGCGGAGTAACCGTTGACAAAATCTGTTCTATGTAAACGAATATTTTGTTTAGGTGATATTATTTTCTTCAACAAGCTTGTGGTTAAAGCAGATACCAAAGATTTATTGCTTTCTATATTATCGATCAAAACACCTATATCTGCTTTCGTTATCTCTGGAATACTATCGACATTTAATTGAGTTGCTTTTAGATATGCGTCCTCTAAAATATCTCTTTCTTTCATAAGAAAAACTCTTCATAATTATCAGTTTCGTTTATTCTTTTTTCCGACAATGCCACATACTCCGGGTTAATTTCAATACCCAAATAGTTTCTTCCAAGATTTTTAGCAGCAACACAAGTAGTTCCGCTGCCGCAAAATGGGTCTAATACAATACCGCCGTTACTAGACAATAATTTCACTAACTCTTGAATTATATATAACGGATATACGGCAGTATGCTTATTTCCTTTTGTTATTTCAACAGGACTTTCTATCAAATCTTTTTTCATAGCATTCCCTGTTATTTTGATAATTGTAAATCCATTGCTTCTAATCTGATTATTCCGCCCGCCTTCCATGCCGCCATATGCTTCTTTGTGAATACCGCGAATTTTCATTCTAAAACTTTCAATCTTGCCAAGTCGTACTTCTTCTATAACCTTTTCTAAATCACGTTTTGCATTTTCTTTTTCTTCTAACGTCAAATTTGACTGATTAATAATTTCAAAATACTTTCTTCCTATCTTTGAAAAATTAGATGTTGCTTTTTTATTCCTTCTGTCTAAATGACTTAAATACTCTTTTAATTTAAAACAATAGTCTTTTGTCTTAGCAAAAACAAAAAAAGGTTCGGTGGATTGTATCAGTTTTCTATTCTCTTGTCTTGGGGTCGGATTTGTTTTAGCCCAAGTGATTTGATTGATTAAGGAAATTTTTTTATTCTCTAACGCCTTGAGAGCGAATTTATATGGAATTAAAGACAAGTTACCATTTATATATTTATCTCCTAAGTTAAAAACAATTGCACCTGTTGTTTTAACTACACGAGAACACTCATTAAATATCAACAGTAAATTGTTTATGTATTCATCTTCCGTCACTTCATTTCCAATACCGCCGCCTCCATAATCACGCTGTTGATAATAAGGTGGTGAAGTGATAATTAAATCCATACTATTATTTGGGACTTTCTTTAAGAAGGATAATGCGTCGGAGCAATGAACTTTATTTAATAACTCATTGACATTTAAGCCGTCATCACAATAAATCCTTGTCGCTAAATTTCCATATGCTTGTAAATTTTTCATTATTACACTCCTGCTAAAACGATTTTTTCTATTTCCTTTGTTTTCTGAATGCTCTTTTTAAGATAACCACTTGCTTCTAACGACAATTTATCTATATCTTTCTGAATTTTAGCTGAAACAATTGTGATTTCTATATTGTAAATGTCAGAGAGTTTTAATTGAATTTTAGGTTTTTTGTCGCTTGTCCTTTTTATACTATTCCTGCCTTGTATTATATTATTTTCTTTATGTCTTAAATAGGCAGCAATATAGTTAACTGATATATTCAAATCAGGATTTAATCTTATGCAGGTTAAAAAGCCTGACGGTATAGTTTTATATGTATCTTCTTTTTGAAAAACAGCAATTTTAAAAATGGTTCCGCGAGAAGATATTAAAATATCATTATTCTGTAAAAGATATCGGTTTTTCTTGTAATCTTGTTTATTATAAAACAAACAGTCCTCAAAAGAAATATCATTATTTTGAATATCTGCTAATCGAATAACCCTGTATCCGCCATCTTTATAATCTCTTGAAAGATTATCGTTTGTGAATAAAGCCGCTCCTGAGAATATATCTGTACAAATGTCTTTTAATTTCTGTATTTTCATAGTTGGTATTATATCATAAGTTTTGCAAAAATACAATTTATTTGTATTTTAATACTATTTTCATATATTAAAAACAAGTCGGTTTGATTACGAACATGCAAGAATGTATTTTATTAAAAATAAGTTGGGAAATAGAAAGGATATATATTGCTTAATCTTTATTCATAGTAATCAAATGGGAGTATTCTGTAAGGCTGGTTATATACGATAATCTATAACACCTAATCTTCCGGTTTTTATTCTCATTCCTATTTCTCCTCATACATTAACGCAAAAACCTATGATACTTCCGAGCAAAAGTAGTATTTCTTTTATTGCCAAAAACAAATACAGCAACAGGAAAATTATGGTATCTATAGATAGACAGGGAAATTATACACTTCCTAGTGGAGCAAAGATAAAATTTTCTATTTATAAAAAATCAAATTCGCAAAGGAAAAAGGGACATTTTTAAAACAATTTCACAGCGAAGAAGTTTTAACGAATGGAACGATTTTAAAGCTATAGAGTTTCAAAGATACAACGAAACAGAACGGCTAATTTTGTATTTTAGGTTACATTTGGGAATATTAAACAGAAAAGAAATATCAATGAGAACAGGCATAC
>NZ_JAIXMZ010000055.1:0-7494 GCF_020328025.1 Candidatus Endomicrobiellum pyrsonymphae
CGGAGCGCGAAGTAAAAAGAAAAATCTACAGGCATCTTTGCCAACTTCATCGATAACGGCTTTTAAAGTTATAAACTCGCCTGTGCGCGTTGACATTGCAACGGGCTGACCATTTCTTACAAGAGAAACGAGTTGGTACAAAATAACACTTAAAGATTCTTTATTAAATCCAAGCATTTGAATGCAAGCTTTTATTCTTGCAACATATCCGTGATGATCTGCTCCCCAAAGATTTACAAGTTTTGAAAATCCTCTCTCAAATTTATTTTTATGATAAGCCACATCTGAAGCAAGATATGTATATCTGCCGTCGGATCTTTTCAAGACTCTATCTTTGTCATCGCCAAACTTTGTTGAAACAAGCCACAACGCGTTATCTTTCACATAGGCATCGCCTTTTGAGAGAAGATATTCGCACATTTTATCAACTTCAGTTTTACCGTCTTTGTCTTTATCAGCGGCTATTTTTCCCTCTGAAAACCAGTTGTCAAATTCTACAGCAAAGTCTTTTAAATCATTTTCTATCATTTTTAAAATATCTTTCACAGCTTCGCGTTTAAAATCTATTTCGCTTATGTCTTTATTTTCGGCAATCAAACGTTTCGCAATATCAATTATATAATCGCCCTGATAGTGATCTTTAGGGAAATCAATTTTCTCCCCCTTAAGTTGTCTGTAACGAATTTCTGTGGATTTTGCTAGAATTAACATTTGATTTCCGATGTCGTTTAAATAATATTCTTTTGATATATTATATCCGAGATGTTTTAATACCTTTGAGAGAGAATCTCCTATCGCAGCGCCACGTCCGTGACCTATATGTAATGGACCGGTGGGATTTGCCGAAACAAATTCCAGCATAACTTTTTCTTTATTGTTTTCAGGCAAACTGCCATATTTATCTTTTTCTTTAAGAATTGTAACAAGCTCTCTATAAAAAACTTCATTCTTAAGATGAAGATTTATAAACCCCGCGCCGGCTATTTCAGCTTTCTCTATAAATCCCGGCATTTCTTTAATTATGATACCTATTATTTCTTGCGCGACGATTTTTGGATTTGTCTTAATTTTCTTTGCTATAAGCATCGCGGCATTTACAGCAAAATCAGCATTGATGTTTTTGGGTGGGATTTCTACGCTAAATTTTATATCGTTTTCAATATTTTTACTATTTAAATATTTTGCAACTACATTATTTAAAGCCATTGTTACATTTTGCTTTATCATTTCCAAACCTCGTACTTAATCTTTTCAGGCTGCCATCTGTTTTTCGGCGGATTCTTGTCTGCAGACTTGCCTATAACAACTAGTGAAAAAGCTTTTATATTTTCAGGAAGATCAAAGAGTTTTTCTATAGCTTTCACTCTTTCTTCGTTTGAATAGATGCCGCACCAAACCGATCCATACCCTTTTGCAGTAGCTGCAAGAAGCATATTTTCCGTTGCCACAGCGCAGTCTTGCGGTAAATATCCACCATAAGCCGTATTTTGATCTCCAACAACTAAAATTGCAAGAGGAGCCTGCAAAATCATTTGCGCAGCTTGATGAACTTCTGCAATTTTCTTATACGTTTCCTTATCTTTTATCACCAAAAAAGAGCAACACCTTGTGTTTCTCGCGGTAGGCGCAGACATGGCCGCATGCAAAATATACTCCAAATCTTCTTGTTTAACGTCCTCGTTCGTATATTTACGAACGCTTTTTCTTTCAAATAAAATGTCCATTTTACCTCCCTTTACAGTTTTGGTATTATATCAAAATTTTAAGAAGATATGATATAATTGTCTTTGTACTTTTGTTAAACAAAACAAAAGTACCAAAAATTCTTGCCGCTGAGCTTCATTCGCTTCGTATTTTTTAGGCAATTTTAGAACTTGTGAAAAGTCTTATAAGATTTTATAGATAATTTCGTTTCAAAACAGCTGAAATTGTTGATTCTAAAAAATGCTCCACTCATAACCTCGCGCTCTAAGGCGGCACGGAACTATTACAAACCACCACCAAGATTCAAATTGAGTGAATATTTTACTATTTCAAATGATTTGATAGGATTAAAATAGAATGAAAGATTTATTAGCTAAGAATTTAAATCCTTCCCAGGCGGAGGCGGTCTTTTTCACTAAAGGACCTTTAATAATCTTCGCAGGAGCGGGAACAGGAAAGACTAGAGTCATAACTCACAGAATTGCATACTTACTTTCTTTAGGCGTTGCTCCGTGGTCTATTTTAGCTGTTACGTTCACAAATAAAGCCGCTACAGAAATGAAACAAAGGGTCAATGATTTAGCGCCTCAAGCAGGCGCAAATGTATGGGTATCTACATTCCACTCATTTTGCGCATATTTTTTGCGCGTTGAAGCTAAAAAAATTGAATTAAATCCCGATTTTTTAATATACGATTTTGCCGATCAGAAAAACGTAATAAAAGACTGCTTACAAGAACTAAACATTGACGAAAAGAAGTTTAAAATATCAACTATAGTCAATAAGATAAGCCGCGCCAAAGACGATTTAAAATCTTCATCAGACATGGCGGTCGCAGCCGACATTGATGACGACTTCGTTGGAACCACAACAGCTACGATCTATCAACTTTATCAAAAGAAGTTGGACAAGGCAGGCGCTTTGGACTTTGGCGACCTGATAATGCGTACAGTAATAGCATTGCAACAATACCCGGCGCTGCTTGAGCATTATCAAGAAAAATATAAATATATTATGGTTGATGAATACCAAGATACTAACCACGCGCAGTATATGTTTGTAAAACTGTTGGCAGGAAAGTATCACAACGTATGTGTCGTTGGGGATGATGACCAATCGATTTACTCGTGGAGGGGAGCGGATGTAACTAACATTTTGAATTTTGAAAAAGATTATCCGGATGCAAAATCTGTTAAATTAGAACAAAATTACAGATCTACTCCTAAAATTTTGACAGCAGCGGGGCAAGTTGTAAAACACAACAGCGAAAGAATAAACAAACAACTATGGACGCAAAACCCTGACGACGGATCTGTGTCGGTTGTAACCGCCGTAAACGAAAATGATGAAGCGGCAAAAGTTATAGATTTAATTTCGCTTAAAACGCTTAGAAATCAATATAATCTTTCAGATTTTGCAGTTTTTTACAGAACAAACGCGCAGTCTCGTACATTTGAAGAAGCATTTATAAAAGCAGGCATGCCTTTTGTCATCATAGGAACATTACGCTTTTATGACAGAGCGGAAATTAAAGACATTATGGCGTATCTAAAACTTATACACAATCCAAACGATAATGTGAGTTTTAAAAGAATTATTAACATTCCAAAAAGAGGAATTGGCAAAACATCTCTTGAATCTTTAGAAAAATTTGCAATTCTTAAAGATATATCTATTTGGCAAGCTATTCCCTTTGCACGAGAAGCAGGTTTAACAAAAAGCGCGGTAGAGGCGTTAAACTCTTTTAGGCAGCTTGTAAAAGCTTTTACAGATTTAAAAAATAACGCTTCTGTTAAAGAAATAGCTAAAAAAGTTATTACGTACTCAGGATATTCAAAAGATCTTGAAAATGAAAATACTCCCGAATCAAAATCAAAAATAGAAAATATACGTGAATTGGTTTCCGCAATTGACAATTTTGAACACAGGTCGACGGACAAAACTCTTGCCGGATATTTAACACAAGTGTCTTTAATAAGTGATATAGACTCTCTTGATGAATCTAAAGGGAAAGTTACCCTAATGACTCTTCATTTAGCAAAAGGCTTGGAATTCAACAATGTTTTTCTGTGCGGACTCGAAGAAGGATTGTTCCCAATAGGCAAATCTGCCTTTGATTCAGAAGATCTTGCTGAAGAAAGAAGACTGATGTATGTTGGTATGACAAGAGCAAGAAAACATTTATACTTGTGTTGGGCAACAGAAAGGACGGTTTACGGCGAAACTAAATGGAATATTATTCCCTCACGTTTTATCGAAGAAGCAGGATTTAAAGACGAGCTTGCTGAAAAAACGCAGGTTTTTCAAAAATCTCAAAATTTTGGACAAGGCTTTAACAGAACAAGATGGAACGATACTGGCAACAGCGGAGGCTATAAAAAATATGCAAAAATTGAAGTAAAGTATAGAAATGACAACTCGTACGATTACATGCCGTCTGATGATGAAATAATAAAAGATGCGCCGCTTTATGCGCCAACAGAAGATGCTAGCCCATACAAAATAGGAACGTTAGTTTCGCACCCTGTTTTCGGCAAAGGAAAAATTATTGAAAAAAACGGCGCGGGAAATGATTTAAAACTTGTAGTTTTGTTTGAAACAGGACAATGGAAAAAACTCCTAGCAAGAATAGCTAATCTTACTCTTGATTAACTAAGTTTATAGTCAAGGCATTTCGGCGTTATTTATCGGCTTTAAAGTTATACATTGGCAGCAAACGATGTGTTATATGCGCTGTTTCACCGATAAAATCTAGTATATCTTTAGTGGACTTATATGCCATTGGGCTTTCGTCGATGGTATTTTCATTTACACAACTAGACCAAATGTTTTCCATGCGTTTGCGATATTCATCTATCGATAGATCTTTCGCTTCAGTTCGAGACATTTTTCGTCCGCTGCCGTGAGGCGCAGAAAAATTCCACTCGGCATTACCTTCTCCAACTCCGATGATTGCGCCATCCGCCATGGAAAACGGAATCACCAACTGTTCGTCCTTTTGGGCAGATATCGCGCCTTTGCGTATTATTTTATGTTCAAAATCGATGTAATTGTGAATACTCACGACGGCTTTGACGGCTTTGAGCTTATTGTGGGCGACCTTAAGAAAATCGCATCCGATTTGAAACGCAATTAATGCGCGATTTACGCGAGCGCAGAGCTGCGCTACTTTCATATCGGCTATATAATTATCTGCGGCACGATCGGTCAGAAATTTTATGGGACTGCTGTCTTCTGTCCTTTTGTTAGCAAGATTTTGGTAATGGTTCGACACATATAATCCGAAACCGCGACTGCCGGTATGAATCATAAGCCAGCGAGATTTGTTTTTGTCCTTATCAATCTCTATGAAGTGATTGCCTCCGCCCAATGTTCCAAGCGATGCAAATGCTCGTTCAACAGGAAATCTGATTTTCGTTGCTACGACTCCAACCTTTTCCATAAATTCTCTGAAACTCACATCGTTATTTGAGACATATTTATAGGCCTCTTCGAGCATATCGTGGGTAGAAGGATTCACCTTTCTGCCAAACGGTATGTGCTTGCGGATATATTTATCCAATTTATCAAAAGCCACATCGCCAGGTCCTAGATTGTAGGCGTTCACTCCGCAACCAATATCAACTCTTATGATGGACGGTACTACGTACTCGTTGCATGTCGTTGTAAATCCAACAGTTGCGCCCTTACCAAAATGTACATCCGGCATAATTCGCACTTTCGTGTCCGCAAACATTGGATGATCCAGATATTGCAAAATCTGATCCTCGCACCCCATTTCAAGTGATTTGGCATACACTGTTGCCTGATTACATTTTCCATTTATTGTGATCATTTTCTCTTCTCTTTCGCTAAATCTTTTAAGCATTTTCGTACTGCGACATCGCTTCCTTTTCGTTTCTTATATCGATAACTTCTTCTTGTCAGTCTTATTAATCCGCGTGCCTTTCTTTTTCACTAACTATTTTTATCCCAACTGTTTTTCTCTCTGTCATACGTATCTTCTCCTCTGCTTTATTTTATCAAATTACATCAACAAACAACAATTTTTCCAATTTTATTGCTGTTCAATTTATTAGAACGCAATATTTTTAATTTCATGAATGTAAAACCCGAAGCGCGAAGACTTTTCAGACTAGTACAAAGATTTTTTATACTGTTGTTATCCTTCGTCGCCACCACCTGCCTCATTTCACATTCTTCATCGCCTCAAACGCCACCTTCTTCAGACCTATCATCGTATTCTTCACATTCTTCTCCAACGCCACCATTAGCGCCTGCCCTTTCCTATTTATCATCCTGTCCGCCACCACTGCCTGCACCATCTCCAAATTATTCGAAAAAGTAGAAGTATTCCTCTCCATCTCCTTCTCCCAATCCGTCCCCAGTAGCTGCTCCATCACATTTTTTTTCACCCGCTCATTTATTATCCAACTTACCGCAGCATCTATCTCGTGGTACGCGTGCCACATATCCCAACGTTCCTTTGCTTCCAGCAGTGGCGGTGGTGGCGTTATCATCTTATCAGCCTCCCTCGCCACCTCATAGTACTGCGTAAAATTACGCGCCAGTATATCCTGCGCCAACTTCGGCGACTTCTCCAACACCGTTGTCTTTAATATCTCATCCTCATCCATCAGTTTCGCTATCAATTCCTCCTCCGCTTGCGATATCCGCACCTTCAACGCTTCCTTCGCCGCCACCTCCATCGCCATCTCCTGCTCCTCTTGCACCTCTCCCCTCTCCTCGTACATCTCCTGAGACGCTTTCTTCAGCGCACAACTCTCCACCTCCTTCATCACCACACCTACCGTCTCCGTCAGATTCACAATGAATTTTTGTTGGTCGCCGAGATTGAGGTTGTTGTTACCGGCGTCCTCGTGTTGTGGTGGTGGTGTTCCGGGTGGTACGTCTGCTACTGGTAGATCATCAAGATTAGACAATAAATCTTCTGCAACAGGTGGTGATGGGAAGGTGCCTTGTGTTACTGGTGGTTGTCCTGGTAGTAGTGGTGGTGGTTGTATTACGACGACGGGTAGTGGTGCGCCACCTGTGCTTCCGCCACCGTATCCGACGTCGAAGTTGTTGTTACCGGTGTCCACGTGTTGTTGTTCAACAATGAGTGGTGGTACGTCTGCTACTGGTAGATCATCAAGATTAGACAATAAATCTTCTGCATCAGGTGGTGGTGGGAAGGTGCCTTGTGTTACTGGTGGTTGTACGCCACTTTGTGATTTTGGTACTGCTACTGTTGATTTTGGTACGCCACCGACACCACCGAGGTCGCCACCAGCACCGGCACCTTGTAGTGGTGTTTTCTCATCTTGTGGTTTAGATTTATATGGGGGAATAGGAAATCGGTATTGTCCTTGTGTTTGTCCTTGTTGTTGTGGTGGTAGTACGCCTCGTGTCCAAAACCAATTTGCTTGTTGTATTTGTTGTTGGTGTTGTTGTTGTTCTTGTTGGTGTTGTTGTTGTTCTTGTTGGTATTGTTGTTGTTCTTGTTGTAGTTGTTGTATTCGTTGTTTGTGTAGTTCTATTTGTCGTTGGTTATCAACTTGTCCTTGTTGTTGTAGTAGTTGTATTTGTTGTTGGTGTCGTTGTATTCGGTCTTGGTATTGTTGTTGGATACCAACTGACCATTGTGATTGTCCTACGCCTTGTGGTTGGTTACCAACTTGTCCTTGTTGTTGTACGCTACTGTAAGGTTGCGAAGACCAATTTGAATTTGACCAATTTGCTTGTTGTTGTTGTACGCTACCTTGTGCTACTTGCGCTTGTCCTGGTAGC
>NZ_JAIXMZ010000055.1:7504-8339 GCF_020328025.1 Candidatus Endomicrobiellum pyrsonymphae
AGTTGGTTACTACCAACTTGTTGTGACTGTGGTGGTGGTTGTGCGATGTATAGCGCTGATATTTCTATTTTTGGTGGTGATGGTCGTTTTTGGGCTTGGTTTTCGCCACCTTGCTCTTGTTGTCCTCCGCCTTGTTGTTGTGATAATGCGTTTGGTGTCAGTATGCTGTTGCTGTTGCCGTATTGTGATACTTCGTCGCCACCGTGTTGTGATTCTTTGCCGTCGCCACGGTTGTTGACGACGCCTTGTGCTTGTTGTTGTGGTGGTGGTTGTGATGATGATGACGGTGGTGATGAAGAGCTGGAGGACGAGCTGGAAGACGAACTAGGGTGGAAAGAGGGAGAAGCAAAGCTAGAAGAAGAGCTGGGAGACGACGCTGGTGATAACGATGATGACGATATTAATGTTGATGATGATGCGCCAAATGATGGGAATGTTGATGGTACTGATGATGATGTTGTTGTTGGTAGTTGTGGCGGTAGTTGTTGTTGTGCCAGATTTCGCTTATTCAGTTGTCGCTCCAGTGCCCTCCGCTCATCCGCTCTCATAGTAAGCCTCAAACTCTCCATCTGTTCAGGCGACGACGAATTAAGAATGTCATTTGCCTTCTTCTCACACCTCAGCTCATTTGTCTGCCGCTCAATCTCCATTTCGTCCGCGTCCGCCTCCGGCAGTCCCTGCTTCATCTGATCCCACACCTGAGGCGACAGCTCCAAATGCCGTCTTAGCAGTTGCTTCTTCAGCAAATCAGTCTGCTTCGTCATCTGACCCCGCCGTTTCTTGTTCGGTTCTAGCGCATCCAGTCTCAGTTCCTCCTGCATCGCCTCCAGTTGCT
>NZ_JAIXMZ010000056.1:0-8367 GCF_020328025.1 Candidatus Endomicrobiellum pyrsonymphae
AGGCGAAGTTAAACAAAATTATACTGAAGCATTAAGGCGAAGTTAAACAAAATTATACTGAAGCATTAAATTGGTATCTGGAAGCAACGAAAAAAGAACATGCTAAAGCTTAGTGTAATCTAGGAGCGATGTATTATAAAGGGGCAGGCGAAGTAGTTAAACAAAATTATATTGAAGCATTAAAGTGGTTTCAAAAAGCAGCGGCTAACGAAAGTGTAGTGGCTCAGTATAATCTAGGAGTGATGTATTATAGAGGATTAGGAGTAGTTCAACCAAATTATACTGAAGCATTAAAGTGGTTTCAAAAAGCAGCGGAAAAAGGACATGTTGGAGCTCAGAGGGTGCTGAAAGAGTGGATATAAAAGAGTATTCCCATTTTTCGTATCTATCTATTGAATAAATTGCATTTTGGTTCAAAAAGATATTGATGTAGAAACTTCAACATTTTTTCTTTTGATGATACATCAACACATTCTTTTTTTACTTTCTCGTCAAGATAAAAAAGATTTGCTTGAAAAGGATAATGTAAATTCATTTTCATAATATGAACAGCTTTTCAAGACGTAAAGCATAATGATATCTGTTGCTTACAAAAATGGTAGCTTGCCTTTTTTTATTCTGCAGATGCCTGCCAAAAATGTTTCGTAAAGGGTGGTGGCAAGTATAAACAACGGCGCAAACAAGCCTATCGGGTTTACAGCAGAGTACTGTGTGTCTCCATAGCAACGCTTGCCATAATAAATCTTACAAATAAACTTCCTGTATCATACATAAATATTTTTTGATTTTGAAAAATTATAAGGTAAAAATCCTAACAATGTTCCAACTAAGCGACAGCACAGAAATGAATATATAAAGCTTGTGTCAAAATAGCAGAATGCTGAGGAAGGAATGATGGCGACGTTGAAAACAGATTTGGGGACGAGAAAAAAGAAACCTACGAGCATATCTCAATTGACAAAAATTGTTAATTTCATGTAGAATACTACGGCATGTTGCGCATTTACGGATTAAAATAGCGACAAGCTTTTAATAAGATGGCGCATTTCTATATATAAAATCATCTTTTTGCGGTTTTGCCGTATCTTCACTATAAACTTAATTCTAAACGAAAAAAATGTGCAGTATGTGTTTGAGATTTTTCATTACAGGGACAATGACGATCAATATGAAAACACGAGAATATAGATTTTTTGCCTCTCTGTTGATTTTTTTATTACTTAGCGCAACGGGGCATGCAAGTCCTACCGCAAGTTCCATTGCTGTGGTACTAGAACAGCCGCGTGAAGAACAAAACGTTACAGAAACGGTTGCCACAACAGTCTTAACAGATATTAAACCTGAAAAAAAAGTGATAGGGCAATACATAAGAGGTATTCATCTTTCTGTGTGGGTAAGCGGATCGGAGAAACGCAGAAGAGGCGCAATAGATCTTTTTGATAATACAGAATTAAATACAGCTGTTATAGACATAAAAGAATACGAGGGAAAAGTTTACATCGACGGTATAAAAATTGTAGATGCGAACAACGCCTATGTGTCTGCAGTGCCTGATATTAAGGACTACGTTGCAAAATTAAAAGAAAAGGGTGTTTATACAATAGCGAGAATTGTTGTTTTTAGAGACAACACAATGACAAGAAAAAAACCTAAACTTGCAGTTAAAAATCCGGATGGCACTATCTGGACTGATAGAAATAACATAGCGTGGCTTGATCCATATAATCAAGACGCGTGGGATTATAATTTACAGATAGCCGAAAGAGCCGTAAGCATAGGTTTTGATGAAATACAGTTTGATTATATACGCTTTCCGTCGGATGGCAACACAAAAAATTGCAGATACAGTAAACCTCATTCAGCCACCGAAGCGTCAAAAGCTTTGGTAGGTTTCTTAAAAGAAGCCAACAGACGCCTTAAAAATAAGGGAGCAAAAATATCTATTGATGTTTTTGGTTTAACAACGACCGCAACTGACGATATGGGAATAGGGCAGAGAATAATTGAGATGACAGAATGGGTTGATTATGTAAGTCCCATGGTATATCCGTCGCATTATGGCAAGTGGAATTATGGCATAGCCGAACCAAACAAAGAACCATATAAAGTTGTTTATTACGCCATTGAGGGCGCTCTCAAAAGAATCCCTAGCGAAAAACTTCGTCCGTGGCTCCAAGATTTCAGTTTTGGTCACCACAAGTACGGCAAAGACGAAGTAAGAACGCAAATACAAGCTTGCTATGATAATAAAATAGGAAACTGGCTATTGTGGAACTCAAGAAGCGTTTATACAAGAAGCGCTTTAAGAGGACAAGACGAGGGAAACAGTTACCAAGAAAGCGATCCGCCTACTTCTGAAATGTTAAAAACTGCAGAGAAAAAACAACAAGCAGAAAACACACAAGAAAAACCGCCAACAATAGAACAGGTTTAGGGTGTCTGATTATTCTTCAGATAAGATTTCACCCATGCTTGGTTTGTCGTCCTGATTTGTGTACTGTTTAACAAGCTCTTTTTCTCTATCGAATTCGAGCTTTTTTACAGATGCTTCTATTCTTTTGTCTCTTACGTTAACTTTTATTATTTTAGCTTCAACTTCCTCGCCTTCTTTTAAGACTGACTGACTTTTGTCAACTTTTACAGAAGATGATTCACTATTTTTTATCAAAGCTTCTATGTCGGGCTCAATCTCCACAAAAGCGCCAAAATCTGCAACTCTTGCAACTTTGCCCTTCACAATAGTACCAACTTTATATTTTTTATAAGGATCAGCTTGAACATGTTTTAATGAAAGAGAAATTTTTTCATTTTGCGGATTGACTTCTAAAATAAGAACCTCAACTTCATCACCTTTTTTGAGAACATCTTCGGGATGCTTGATCTTTCTAGTCCAAGAAAAATCACTTATATGAACAAGTCCTTCTATTCCCTCAGGAAGTTTCACGAAAGCGCCAAAAGGCATAAGATTTTGAACTACCCCTTTAACAACAGCGCCTGGAGTGTAATGCCTAAATACTTCGTTCCATGGATTAGGAAGCATCTGCCTAATTGATAAAGCAATTTTTTTATTTTCTTTATCTACGTTTATAATCTTTACCTCTAATTCTTGTCCCTTCTTAACTTCTCTCTTCAGCGCAGCTGCGCTATCGTTCCACGCATATTCAGAAGCATGAAGCAATCCTTCTACACCAGCCTCAAGTTCTATAAAAACACCATAATCCATAATGGATGTTACTGTTCCTTTCATTATAAGACCTACTGGAAACTTCTCGGCAACGGATTCCCACGGATGAGGAGCAAGATTCTTCATACTTAACGAAATTTTATCTGAAGATTTATCAACTTTCATAACTTGAACTCTTATTGTTTGACCAACGTGTAATAAATCTTCAACTTTTTTAACTTTATACCATGCAAGTTCGCCAATGTGTAGTAATCCATCAACACCACCAAGATCGATAAAAGCGCCGAAAGGCATAATTTTCGACACAGTTCCATCTAATATTTGCCCTTCTGAAATACTTGCCAAAGCAACCACTCTCGCTGCATTTTTCTCATCCTCAACAATTTTTCTGCGAGAAATAACTATATTTTTTTTTCTTCCATCAAGCTCTATGATTACAAATTCATACGATTTACCAACGTATCGTTCTGCTTCTTTTACGAAATGCGTATCAAGCTGCGAAATAGGCAAAAAAGCATTTATTCCGTCAACATTTACAAGAAATCCACCCTTAATAGTTTTTAATATTGTTCCATTAACATGTTCGCCATTTTCAAAAGACTGCTGTGCAGCATCCCATTTTGCCTTTTCTACAATCTCTCTGTAAGAAAGAACCGGCTGATCATGTAAGCTTACAATTTTTACTTTTACTGACGCGCCAACTTTTAACTCAGTAGGCACCTTGCCTTCTTCAAATTCTTTTTTAGGAATTATTCCCTCCGATTTCATACCTAAATCAACCATAAAACCATCTGAATTTTCTTCAATAATGGTTGCCTCAATCTCCTTTCCAAAATCAATATTGCTGGATTCGTCATAACCTTTCACTAAATCTGCCATACTGATATCGCCATTATCTTCAAAGCTGGTTCCTGTTTTATCTAAATTTTTATTTTCTTCCATAGCGCTTCCCCTCTTCTCTTTGGTTAAAATACAAACCTCTTTTTTTCTATCTTGAATCTATCCCTTTTATCCTTCTTTCGATTTCTTTTATTATCCAATCAGGAGTAGATGCTCCTGCTGCTAAACCAACACTTTTTATGTTTCTAAACCATTTTTCATTTATATCGTCAACTGTTTCAATGTGATATGTTTTTGTTTTAACTGCACAAATTTGCGCAAGTCTTGTTGTGTTACCAGAATTTTTACCGCCTATTATTATCATTAAATCAACGCTGTCCGCAAGTTTCTCAGCGGATTTTTGTCTATCGAGAGTCGCTTTGCATATAGTGTTGTGAACTTTAGTTTTATATCGTCTCTTTAATTCTTTGACAATACTATCAAAATTTTTTGGAGTCTGCGTTGTCTGACTTACAACATTTATATCGCCACTACCCTTATATTTTTGCGCTACTTTGATGTTTTCTACAACAACACATTTTCCATTACCGTAGGAAACAAGAGCAATAACTTCTGGGTGAACTTTCTCACCAACCAATATTATCGTTTTATCTTTAGACTCTATATCTGTACTTAATTGTTTTACTATGTTTTGCGCTCTTTTCACGAACGGACATGTAGCATCTATTACGCTAATCGATTTATTCTTCTCAAGTTTTTTATGTAACTCAAAAGGAATTCCGTGAGTGCGTAAAATCACGCAACCACTTTCAACTCTACTGGGATCTTCTAAAGTTTTTATGCCCTGTTTCTCAAGACGTTCCACTTCTTGCGGATTGTGAATGATAGGTCCTAAAGTATATACTTCTGCCTTCTCTTTAGCGATTTTCTCTGCCAAATCTATAGCTCTTCTTACGCCAAAACAAAAACCGGCATTTTTTGCTATTTTAACTTTTAGCCTAGTATTTGCCTTCATGCTAATATTCCTACATTACATTTTTGAAACTGCATCTAAAACTTTCTGTGATAAACCAACATAATCCTTTTTAGTAAAACTTTTTGGCGGATATATCGGTGTTCCGTATTTTATTCTTATCTGCTTAAATTTTAACATTAGATTAGTGTTTTCTATTTTTACAGGAATCAATGGTACTTGGGCATTGCACGCCACCATTCCCGATCCAGTTCTTGCCTTTCCAAGTCGCCCGTTTTTTGAACGCGTTCCTTCAGGAAACATCAAAAGCAAATGTCCCTGTTCCAAAAGAGAAAATGCATGTCTCATTGCAGACATATCCTGCGAATCTCTTTTAATAGGAAAAGCATTCGTCCGTCTTATAATCCAGCCAAAGATAGGAATATCAAATAATTCTTTTTTAGCCATAAAATATAGTGGGCGTTTCATTGCAGATCCTGCTAAAGGTGGATCAAAAAAACTCATATGATTGGGAGCAATAATTGCTCCTCCAGATTTTGGAACATTCTCTACTCCTTCGATATGCCATCTATAAAACAAGCTAAATACTATTCTAAACACTTGCCTGCCAAATAAAAATAAAAATGACGACTCCTCTTTTATTTGCATATATCTCTTAAAGTCTCATAAAATCCGGGGAAAGACACGTCAACGCAATTTGAATCCTTAATCACCGTTTCTCCTCCAGCAATTAAAGAAGCTATAGCCAGCGTCATAGCTATTCTATGATCTTCAAAACTATCAAGAAGCGTCCCTGTAAATTTAATTCCACCTGCGCCGTTTATAATAAATCCGTCGTCGAGGGACTCAACCTGCGCGCCAAGTTTTTTAAATTGGCTTGCAACAGAATATATTCTATCGCTTTCTTTTACTCTGAGTTCCTTAGCGCCAGACACTCTTGTAATACTTTCCGCTTGCGTTGCAACAAGAACAAAAATTGGAATCTCATCCACCATTCTTGGCACAAGACAAGCATCAACATTTGCGGCCTTAAGTTTAGAATATTTTACAATTATATCACATACAGGCTCGTGCGAAACTTCTCTCATATTTGTTAGTGTAATGTCAGCGCCCATCCTTTTTAAAATCTCAAGAAACCCATCTCTAGTTGGATTAACGCCGACATTTTTTATCGTTAAATTAGAACCGGGAACAATTAACGCTGCAGCAATAAAAAACGCCGCCGAAGAAATATCTCCAGGAACTGTAATATCCTGAGATATAAGCTTTCCTGTCGGGCAAATTGCAACAGAGTTTCCATCAATTTTAATATCTGCTCCAAAAGCTTTTAACATTCTTTCGCTATGATCTCTAGATTTTACAGGTTCAGTATAAGTTGTTACGCCATCTGCATACAAACCTGCAAATAAAACAGCAGACTTAACCTGTCCCGAAGACTTGTTATTGACATAATTTACAGATTTTAGAGGAGCATGTCCTTTTATTGTCAGAGGAAGTAATCCATTTTCAGATTTGATTTTTGCGCCCATCTCGGATAACGGATCGATTATCCTCCGCATAGGTCTCTTTGAAAGGCTAGCATCTCCTGTAATAACAGTTTCAAAATCCTGTCCGGCAAGAATACCAGCAAGAAGTCTTGTCGTTGTGCCAGAATTTCCTGCATAAATATCATATCTACTATTTTGAGGTTTCGAGAGCTTTAAACCAATGCCTTTTACGTAAAGATTGCTTTTATCTATCTTGATTTCAGCGCCCATTTGACGAAATGCTTCAATTGTCCTGTTACAATCATCAGACGACAAATAATTTCTGATGACAGAATTGCCTTCGGCAAGAGATGAAAGAATGACGGCTCTGTGCGTTATAGACTTGTCAGCAGGAACTTCAATTACACCTGAAATAGCATTTACCTTCTTGAGTTTTATATCCATCGTATCTCCCATGGTCAACTAACTTTATATTTATACAACTGCACTACTTAAGTTTTCGAGGAAATTTTAGCTGTTTAATGTTATTTCTGCGTATTTAAAATTTCCTTTTTTATTTTTTGTTTATCTCTCAAATTCTTTTTAAATAAAACAAGCTCACCTATCAATTCAGTCAAATATCTCCCAACATTCTTGCTATTTGTAACAAAAATAGGCGCCCACATGTCAACACTCGACACTGCAACTCTTGTTATACCTTTAAAAGATCCTGCCGTGAGCATCCCAATTTGCGGATTTTTTTTATTTGTTTTCTGATAAATCTTATTTAATAAAAAAGCTATGACGTGAGGAACGTGGCTTGTCAAAGCAACAAGTTCATCATGTTTTTTTGCAGACATCGCAACAACATCTGCGCCTGTATCTTTCCACATTCTAACTACAACCATTTCTTTTTTCTCTACTTTCTTTGATAAAGTCGTTATAATTACTTTTGCATCTTTAAACATTTTTGCATCTGCTGACAGTATTCCATTTTTCTCTTTCCCAGCCACGGGATGAGAACCAACAAACGAAGCATAGTTTCTATTCTTAGCAAAAGCTATTATCTCTTTTTCAATTTGATATTTTACACTGCCGGTATCTGTGATTATTGCACTTTGCCTTACAATTTTTACAAGTTCTTTATATATCGACGCAATTGTATCTACAGGTGTACATATAACAACAATATCGGCATTTTTTGCGGACTGCAAAGATGAAGACGCATCGTCCACTGCTTTAATCTTAAGAGCTGTATTTAAAGCATCTTTTTTTCTTTCTATACCTGTTATATGATAGCGACCCTTTAAGGATTTACTCTTTAAAGCTAAACCTAAAGAACCTCCTATTTGCCCCAATCCTATAATGCTTACAGCTATATATTTTAGCATATTCACCTCAAACAAATATACTGCTACGCCAACTACATCAACAACACAGTAGAATAATAACTAACACAAGTCAATAGCAAATTCAAGTTGTCAATGCAACAATGATGGCGGAAGGTACCAGGCTAGTATTGTAGAAGTTTTCTTACAAAAACTCAATGGCAATCACCTAAACGCTCCTGAAGTTTTCATATTTTCTTGTAAATTAAAAGGTTTGATATAATACGAATATGGGCAGACATATTCAGTGTCTATTAAACTCTTAGAAGGTTTAAATTGATATAACTGAATTGATATAATAGCGACCACATTTGATTTGGTAATAGTTGGTTTTCTTATAAGAAGATTTAAATTGATATAACTGAATTGATATAATAGCGGTAGTTACATTTGCTGCCTCAAACCTTTCTGCCAGCAAATGTAACTACCGCTATTATATCAATTCAGTTATATCAATTTAAATCTTCTTATAAGAAAACCAACTATTACCAAATCAAATGTGGTCGCTATTATATC
>NZ_JAIXMZ010000057.1:0-8034 GCF_020328025.1 Candidatus Endomicrobiellum pyrsonymphae
GACCCTGTAATAACTGTCTGTTTTAGGATAGCTCTTCATATTTATAAGTCCTGATAGCTTTTACAAATCTCTCTATTTGATACTTAGGTATGCCTGTTCTCATTGATATTTCTTTTCTGTTTAATATCCCCAAATGTAACCTAAAATACAAAATCAGTCGTTCTGTTTCGTTGTACCTTTGAAACTCTATAGCTTTAAAATCGTTCCATTCGTTAAAACTTATTCGCTGTGAAATCGTTCTAAAAATGTCCCTTTTCCCTTTGCAAAAAAGAAAATCAACGCAAAACATAAAAGAAAAATATTAAGCGACAACTTTTCATTTCATAGTCTTAGACACAAATTCATAACTACGCTTATTAATTCGGGGCAACCTATAAAAAAGATTAGCGCAATAGTAGGTCGTGCAAGTATTGCGATGACAGATTAGATACACGTTTTAATCACAAAATGCAAAATATCGACGATATTAAAAGCGCTTATAAAAAAGCTAAGCGCCCAACTCATTTTAGCTGTTTAAAGCGAAATCATCTTATAAATCTTATAAGATTTCTCGCAAGTTCTAAAATTGCCTAAAAAAATATGAAGCGAATGAAGCTCAGCAACAAGAATTTTTGGCGGTTTTGTTTTGTCTGACAAAAGTACAAAGAGAAATTTGACTTTATCTCTTAAAAAAACATAGAATGACGTTGTTATGCCAACAATTAAAATCAATTCAGAAAAATGCAAGGGTTGCGGTTTGTGTATAAAAGCTTGCCCTAAGCAGTGTGTAGCTTTTTCAAAGCAATTTAATAAAGCTGGATATCATTGGGCAGTTTTAGAAAAAGAAGATACCTGCATAGGGTGTGGTTTTTGTTATATGACATGTCCCGACGTTTGTATTGAGGTTTATAGATGAAGAAACTTACTAAAGGAAATGTTGCTCTCTGTGAAGGAGCGATTGCAGCAGGTCTTAAATCTTACTTTGGTTATCCCATAACGCCTCAAAATGAAATTCCAGCCTATCTTTCAAGAAAAATGGTTGAGTTAGGAAGAGTGTTTATTCAAGCCGAATCAGAAATTGCGGCAGCAAATATGGTTTTAGGAGCAGCTGTTACAGGTATAAGAACCATGACTTCGTCGTCTTCTCCTGGGATATCCCTAAAACAAGAAGCAATTTCTTATATGGCAGGAATGGAAGTACCAGCGATTATAGTTAATGTACAAAGAGGCGGTCCAGGTCTTGGTAATATTTCCGGTTCACAATCAGATTATTTCCAAGCTGTAAAAGGCGGCGGACACGGAGATTATAAAATAATCGTTGTATCTCCAAACTCCGCCCAAGAAATGTATGAAACAGCTTATGATGCTTTTGATTTAGCTGAAAAATACAGGACTCCTGTTATGATACTCGCAGATGGTATAACTGGACAAATGATGGAACCCGTGGACTTCGATAAACCCGAAAGAAAAGATTTTATTAAACAAGATTGGGTTTTGGACGGCGCTAAAAACAGAGAACCTAGATCGATTAAATCTCTTCTTATGGGAGAAGGCACTTTAGAACAACATAATATCAAACTGCAACAGAAATACAACAATATAATCGAAAATGAAGTTAAATATGAACTACATACGATTGAGGATGCCGAGGTTATTTTAATTGCTCACGGCATTTCTTCAAGAATAGCCAAGTCAGCAGTAAAACTTGCAAGAAAAAATGGCGTTAAAGCAGGGCTTTTAAGACCAAAAACATTGTGGCCTTTCCCTTCAAAAATAGTAAACTCTATTGCTAAATCTAGTTTAAATTTTTTAGTTGTTGAACTAAATCACGGACAAATGATTGAAGATGTAAAACTTGCAGTTAACGGCAGATCTAATGTTGAATTTTTAGGCAAAGCCGGCGGCGGACTTGTTACAGAACAAGAAATACTAGAGAAAATTAAACATATTATAGTCGGCTAACTTTATATTGATATATTGCATCAATATAAAGTTAGCCGACTATAGGGCAAGTTTTTAGTTTTAGGGAATCTATGGAAAAAATATTATCAAAACCTCAAAGTTTAAAAGACACTGTTTTGTCTTATTGCCCCGGATGCGGTCACGGCGTTATTCACAGACTTGTGGCCGAATGCATAGATGAACTAGATGTAAGAGAAAAAACAATTGCCGTAGCTCCGGTAGGTTGCGCAGTGTTTGCATACGATTATTTTAATTTTGATGTTACAGAAGCCCCCCACGGAAGACCTCCAGCTGTTGCTACAGGTATAAAAAGAACAAATCCAGATAAGTTTGTATTTACTTATCAAGGCGATGGAGATATCGCAGCAATCGGAATGGCAGAGACCATACACGCAGCAAATAGAGGCGAAAATATATCCATTATATTTGTAAACAATGCAAATTACGGTATGACCGGCGGGCAAATGGCACCAACAACATTAATAGGTCAAGTTACAGAAACTACGCCTTTTGGGAAAGATGCCAAAAGAGAGGGTTATCCAATAAAACTTTGTGAACTTCTTTCAACATTGGAAGGAACAACATACCTTGAAAGAGTTGCTATACACAATCCACAAAACATAATAAAAGCGAAAGCAGCAATAAAAAAAGCTTTTCAGTACCAAATTGATGGAAAAGGTTTTTCTTTAGTCGAAGTTATTTCAAACTGTCCGGTTAACTGGAGAATGACACCCCTTAATTCTGTAAAATGGATTGAAGAAACATTCATAAAGTTTTTCCCTCTTGGATTGGTAAAAGATAATGTTAAAATTTGATGTATGAAATATAATTATCACAAAATAAAAAGCAGATGACTGAACTACTCAGTCACCTGCTTTTTATTTATTGTTTTAAATCCTTAAAATATTTAATCTAAATATTCACGTAATGACTTACTTCTACTTGGATGTCTTAATTTTCTGATAGCTTTTGCTTCAATTTGCCTTACTCTTTCTCTTGTTACACCAAACTTCTTGCCAACTTCTTCAAGAGTGCTTGGATAACCTACGCTTGTACCGTATCTCAGACTTATAATTTCTGCTTCGCGTGGAGACAGAGTGTTCAAAACTTTTTCAAGTTCAAGCTGCAGTCTGTATTGCTGCGTTTTAACTACAGGATTCGGACTGCTTCGATCTTCTATAAAATCCTCCAAACGCGAATCCTCTTCTTCCCCTACAGGCGATGCAAGAGAAACGGGTTCCTGCATCATTTTTAATACTCTCCTGATTCTGTCAGTTGAGAGCCGCAATGCTTTTGAATACTCTTCTATCGTAGGCTCTCTTCCCATATCCTGCTGATATCTCTTTTTAACTTTTGTAAGTTTTGAAATAAGTTCCTTCATATGAACAGGAATTCTTATAGTTCTCGACTGATCTGCAATAGCGCGATTAATAGATTGTCGTATCCACCACGTAGCATAAGTTGAAAACTTAAAACCTTTTTTCCATTCAAATTTTTCTACTGCTTTTGAGAGACCAAGATTTCCCTCTTGGATCAAATCTGACAATTCCAAATTGCTAACACCGATATGTTTTTTTGCAATCGAAACAACAAGTCTAAAATTTGCTTCAATAAGTTTCATTTTATCTCTATGTATAATTTCCTCAAGCTCTCTAATTTTTCTATCGGTTTCAATCATATCTTCCGTACTTATAGTGAAGCTTTCCTGCATATTAGTCCGTTTTGCTAAAAGAGCTTTTACTCTTGCAATATCTTCAGCGGCACCTTTTATAGTGACCCCTGTATGTTTTTTAAAATCAACCGCGCTAATTTTACCAGCTTCATAAAGTTCAAACAATGTTTGAATTTTAGGCAAAGAATTTTTATATTTGCGTTCGAACCTTTTTGAGTCATCTTTTATCTCATTTAATTTCTGAGCTATTGTTTTAATTTTATTAACAAGTCTTTTGATCTTATCCTGATTAAGATTAAGCCCTATAACTAAACTAATAGCTTTGCTGCGAAGTTCTTTGATTTTTACCTGATAGCGTTCTTTATTTTTTTTCGATATAGACTTAACCTTCACTTTCTGTTCATAAGAATTTATACTTCTTTCAATACGACTTATTTTCTTTACTGCTGTTTTTATTTTTACGCCCATCCCTCTTAACTGAGCCTGAGACTTTCTTCCTCTTGGCATCAATTCTTTAGTTGTCATTTCCTGTTGACTTATAAGAGTTTCCCAATTTCTGATTTCCTTTATTATAAGAGGAGATTCTAAAACTATAGATTTTAATTCCTTCTCCTTTTCTCTTACATTTTTTGCAAGTTCTATTTCTACCGACCTCTTAAGCAAAGGAACTTTTGCCATTTCACTTAAATACATTCTTACAGGATTCATATCTTCTTCTTCTTCACTTGCTACTTTTACTGACTGCTCTATGGCCTCGCCATTATTCTTTTTCGCTTTATCAGAAAGATATTCCTTATCGTATATAATCTTAATCCCCAAATCCTCTAAAGTTACAAAAAAATCGTCAATTTTTTCAGCAACCATAGACTTTTGTAAAATACTATTACTGATATCTTCGTAAGTAAGATACCCTTGCTCTTTACCAACGTCAATCAATTCCTGAAATAAATCTCTTTTTGCCATTTCATTTCCCCGATCCCTTTAAAAGAGCCGTCAATTTTTTATACTCGTCAAATATATCCGCATCTTTTTCTTTTTTGCCTTCGCTCATCAGAAGAACCTCTTTTTCAAGTTGATGTCTTCTTCGTTTCAGTATAGCGGACTCAATATCTTTTAAAATGATTATAAAAGCTTCTTCAATATTGCTATATTCTATTGCATTTAAAGTGAGCTCGGAAAACCAATTTCCATCTTCCGGAGACAATTCGTTTAATATCTCTGCATCGCTTAAACCCAACATCATCAAATTAAAAACTTTCTTGCATCTTGCGTCTTCAAAAAAATTACCACTGATTCTTTCTACATAGTCTCTATTATTTAAAACAAGATTTAGAAGATTTTCTTCTAACGACATCAAAACTTTTTTATCTTTAACAACTTGCAAAGTTAAACTTTTCTCATCATTATCTATATAACCCTTGAACTTTAACTTTTGCTTCTTTTTAAACTCTTTCCAGACTGCTTCTTCATCAACGTTTAAACATTGAGATACAGTTTTTATCCATTCTCTCTGAATAATAACATTAGAACTCTTTGCTACAAAATCTAAAAGATTAGATATAGCCCTGGCTTTTATCTCAGGAGAACTTTTCTTACCATCTGAAGACAACTCTCCATATACTCTTGCAATCATAAAATCAATTGTATTTTTTGAACTATCCTCAAGGAGCTTTAAAAAACTTTCTCTCCCATACATATTGAGATACTCATCAGCATCAACATTTTCAGGCAAAGCGGAAACTTTACTTTCTATGCCATTCTCGACCAATATTTCAAGAGATCTCTGAACCGCAGTTCTGCCAGCATTGTCGGAGTCAAAAAGCAATGTAACACTATCAGAATATCTTGCAATTAACTTTGCATGATTTTGAGTAAAAGCAGTGCCAAGTGATGCGACAGCTCCGTTTATTCCAAATTGCTGTGGAATAATAACATCCATATATCCTTCGAGGACAATAATTTTCCTTTCTTTGCGAAGTTTAGGCAGAGCTTGAAATAAACCGTAAAGATTTGACGACTTTGAGTAAACAATTGTTTCGGGAGTATTTAAATATTTAGGATCTTGATTTGCGATAGTTCTTCCGCCAAACGCCACCACCCTCCCCTGGACATCAAAAATGGGAAAAACAACTCTTTCCGACATATATTCAAAATAAGCGCCACTTTTAGTTTTTGTTATCAAACCTGCCTTAGAAAGCTCATCTGCCGTAAAACCCTTTTTTAAAGCCGACTGTATAAGCTGTCCTTTAGAAGCAAATCCAAGTTTAAACTTATTTACCGTTTCGTGTGTAATTCCGCGTTTTTCAAAATACTCTCTCGCTTTGTTAGCGCTTGAGCTCTCAAGTAAATACCTATGGTAGAATATAGCCGAATTTTCCAAAATGTCAAATAATCTTGTTTTTTCAGATATTCTAACTGTATCTTGATTTGTTTCTTGAATTGCTATACTTGCTTTTTTAGCAAGCTTCTTTACAGATTCAATCCACGATATATTATCAGCAAGCATCACAAACTTAAAGACATCGCCGGCAGAATTGCATCCAAAACATCTAAAAATACCTTTCTCCGGACTTACAACAAAAGATGGAGTTTTTTCATTATGAAAAGGACAACACGCTTTCCAATTACGTCCTACCCTTTTTAAATTTGGCAGGTACTCCCTTATCACAGATTCTATATTATTTGCGAGTCTTACTCTTTCAATAATATCTTCAGATATAGTCATTTTATCTTCTAAATCTTCTAAAACCGGAACATTCTATAAATTCAAGTTTTTCAGAAGTTCTACTCTCAAGTTTATCAAAAAGTAAATTTAACCCTAAATTATCAGAAGAAATATGCCCGGCTAAAACAATATTTAGATGGTGTTTCTCCACCTTTTTTACACCTTCAGGACTTAAATGCATTGCAATTATAGTACCCACACCAGCAACTTCCAATTTTTCAAAGGACTCAAGAGGTCCTTCTGTTCCACCCGTCATATCCACAAAAATCTTGCCGCATCTAGAATAATCGCTCCCGCTTAAAATAAACGGAGCATGTCCAATTTTTATCGCATGCTGATACTCAGGGAATTTATTTAACAATTCAACTATTTCTTTTAAATATATAGGACTTACTGCATCTATTTCTTTTTGCAAAAATGAGGCAACATGATTATCTGCAACGCTGTGAGCTGTCATCAAGGGTATATTTAAAAGTTTTGCGGCATCATAAACTCTTTCATTGTTTTGAGGAAGCACACTTCTGTGTACTGCTTTAATTCTTTCAGCAACTATTTTCTCAGTAATATTTATAGGAATTCCCTGTTTGTTTAAGATGTCAGTCTGCATCCCCAAAACATTGGAAAACGTCGAATAGGCATACCCTTCAGGATGATGAGCTATAACCAAATCAATTTTAGAACCTAAATTTATAAGATGTTTTGCAAGCAAAAGTTCCTGTGTTTCTATATCTATTCCCACCATAACAGTTTTGACTTCAATATCTTCATTACCGTATAGGATTCTTGAATCGTAATAAGGATTTGTAAGACTTTCTATATCGTAATTCTCTTTCTTCTGGCTCGAAAGAACATCGTATTCTTCTTTGCGTTTTAACAAATCAAGCTCTACAGCGCCTATACCCCTGGGATCTGCTTCAATTCCTTCTTTTACAAATATTTTTTGTATGTCTTTTAATTTCATTTTCCACCATCTTAAAACAAAAGGGAGCGCATGTCAGCAACGCAGCCAAACACCCTCCCCCATTTTTTTATTTTTGCTTATTTAGACCATCTACTATCTTTAAGCATTTTACGACGTATTTTCCTCTTTGTCTCTGCAAGTCTTTCTTTCTTCAAAACGCTTGGAGTTTTGTGAAATTCACGTTTCTTTATTTCTTGCATCACTCCGTTTCTTTCACATTCTCTTTTAAAGCGTCTTATGACTTCTTCAATAGACTCGCCCTCTCGCACTTTAACATTGACCATTTTTCTAAAAACACCGCCTTTCTTAAAAAAGATTAGTTTAACTGCTAACTAATAGTTAACTAATTCCATATTGTTGTTTTAAATTATCCCGGAGGCCAGCCAAACAACCGACCGCCAAGGAGATGATAATGTATATGGAAAACTGTTTGTCCGCCATCAATCCCACAGTTACTAACCAAACGAAACCCATTTTTCATCTCGAGAAATTGTTTTGCAATTTTTGCCACTACAACTTGAATATGTCCCAATATTCTTCCATCCTCACTCGTAACAACATCCAATCCACTTATATGCTTTTTAGGAATAATAACTACATGGACCGGCGCTTGAGGATTCACATCCTTAAGCGCCGGTCCATGTAGTTATTATTCCTAAAAAGCATATAAGTGGATTGGATGTTGTTACGAGTGAGGATGGAAGAATATTGGGACATATTCAAGTTGTAGTGGCA
>NZ_JAIXMZ010000058.1:0-7960 GCF_020328025.1 Candidatus Endomicrobiellum pyrsonymphae
ATCCATAAGTTCTAATCGCTTTTACAAATCTCTCTATTTGATACTTAGGTATGCCTGTTCTCATTGATATTTCTTTTCTGTTTAATATCCCCAAATGTAACCTAAAATACAAAATCAGCCGTTCTGTTTCGTTGTACCTTTGAAACTCTATAGCTCTAAAATCGTTCCATTCGTTAAAACTTCTTCGCTGTGAAATTGTTTTAAAAATGTCTGTTTTTTACCTGACTTTTGCCCATAATCTTTGCCTGATTTTAGGGTTGAATTGTAAATTAAGAATTTGATTTGACATGATGCAAGTCCGCAAACTTTAAAATTCCTAAAATGCGCATTATGTTGTGATATTATGTAATTATTTGCCAATATGTTAATAATATTATAGAATCCTCGATGTAAGAGGCAAAGCGCATAAAAAATATTTTACGATGAAAGACTATCACTGAAACTCAAACATACACGAAAGGATTTCCGATAGTAATTATTGCCTGCATTCTCTCTCCGTAGCGTCCCCGACAAGGATATTTGGGGCGAGAGAAGCTCTAGACTAACACCTGCCACTCATCGATAAAGATATTCGAGAACAGATTGTTAGGAGAGAGCGACTTATTTCAGAGAAATGGGAAAATAGGTATGATGTAAGAGAGGAAAGGGGATTAATTGATATTAACAAAAATTGCTATAGTAGGCAGACCCAATGTAGGCAAATCCACTCTCTTCAACAGACTTGTTGGCAGGAGAAAAGCAATTGTTCATAAAACTTCTGGCACAACAAGAGATAGAAACGATTACGAAGTTTCATGGAAAGACAAAAAATTTATTGTGACAGATACTGCAGGTTGGAGTTCGGACGTTTCAGTTTTTTCAAAAGATATGTCTCGTCAGCTTGGCATTGCTGTTGAGAAAGCAGACATAGTGTTGTTTGTTGTTGACGGTAAAACTGGTATTCATCCTATGGACGCGCAAATTGCCCAGCAAATAAGACTTAGCCAGAAGAGAGCAATTCTTGTAGTAAATAAAATAGACACACAGGCAGAAGAGATAAAAGGCTACGAATTTTACGAGCTTAGCTTTGATGGGACTGTTTTTATTTCTGCAAATCATGGAAGGAGCATACACGATTTATTGGATCGAATTTGGGACAATATTAAATACAACAGAAAATCAAAGAAAGCGCAAGAGATCTTAAAAATAATTTTTGTGGGAAAATCAAATGTAGGGAAATCTTCACTTGTAAATGCTGTCGCTAAAGAAGAAAGAAGTATTGTTCACGATATTCCAGGTACAACAAGAGATTCTTTGACTGTTCATGTACGGGTTAATGATAAGGAATATATTGTTATAGATACTGCCGGTTTGCACAGAGGCAGTAAAATGAAAGATGATATGGAATATCTTTCAACCCTTAGTACAGACTATGCTATTGAGGACGCAGATGTTGCGGTTTTGGTTGCAGATGCTTCTCAAGGTATTGGCGAGACTGAAGTTAAAGTTGCAAGACTTCTTCATGAAAAGAAAAAGCCGGTTATCGTAGCCGTAAATAAATGGGATCTGATAGAGGAAAAAGAAGAAGCTGCAAAATATTTTGAAGAGCAGCTGAGAGAAAGAATAAAGTTTATGAGCTGGGTGGATATTCTTTTTATATCGGCAAAAACAGGACAGAGATTAGAGAGAGTATTTCAAGAAGCAGAACTTGTGTTTAAGCAGTATTCAAAAGAACTTACGCAAGAAGAACTTAATGAAGTTATAAGAGATGCTATTGCAAGAAAACCTTATACAAGTAAAGGTAAAACGTTAAAATTAAAAGAGTATGCTCAAGTTGCATCCAAACCGCCTATATTTGTTTTTTCAGTAAATGATATGGAACTCATACATTTTTCTTACGAAAGATTTCTCGAAAATTGTTTAAGAGCAAGGTTTGGTTTTTATGGTACGCCGATAATATTAAAATTTAGAAAATATTATAAGAAGAAAATGGAGCAGTAATAAAATGTTTATAAAATTCTTATATATTGTTTTTGCATATTTATGTGGGTCAATTCCTTTTGCGTATATTATCGCTAAAAACGTTGCCAAAGTTGATATACGTACAGTGGGGTCAGGAAACCCAGGAACTACAAATGTTTTCAGGTCAGTTGGAAAAAGCGCAGGAATAGCAACTTTTGTGGCAGATGTTTTAAAGGGTTTTATTCCCGTATATTTTGCAATATTAATAGATAATTCTTTTTCTTACTCCGTTGCCGTTGTGGCAGCTACAATGCTTGGGCACATATTTACAATATTTTTAAAATTTAAAGGCGGAAAGGGTGTTGCTACAGGATTAGGCGTGTTTTTGGCGCTTATGCCATTGCCTTCGTTGGTAGCTTTTGGTATTTTTGGTTTAGTTTTTATGTTTTCGGGTTATGTTGCAATAGGATCAATATGCGCTGCAATAAGTTTGCCTCTATCTTCCTATTTTTCAGGACATGATATAGAGGCTATAATATTTTCTTTTGCTTTCGCGATGTTAATTATTTATAAACACAAAGCAAATATAAAAAGATTGAAAGAAGGCTCTGAAAACAGATTTAGAATGTTTAAGAGGAGATAGAATGGAAATTACTGTTTTGGGAGCAGGCTCGTGGGGCGCTACGCTTGCAGCTCTTTTGTTTGACAATGGGCATAATGTTACTCTTTGGGAGTTTGATAAAAAAAGAGCGAAAGATTTGCAGGACAGAAAAATAAAACCTTTTAAAGCAGGCGCTCATTTACATGAAGGGATGGTTGTTACAAGCGAATTTGATAGCTTGTACCAACTGCCGTTACGTCGACGGCAATAAATATTGAAACTGCAGAAAAATGTAGAATTCTTTTTATGAATGATTTTTTTAGAGTTTACAATCAAACTGACATTATAGGCGTTGAAATTGGAGCAGCTTTAAAAAACGTTTTTGCAATTGCTTCTGGAATCATTGATGGTTTAAATTACGGAGATAATACAAAAGCTGCGATAGTTACAAGAGGTCTTAGAGAACTTACAAAAATCGGAGTTGCTTTAGGTGGAAAAGAAGAAACTTTTTACGGATTGTCCGGATTAGGTGATTTGATGGTTACCTGTTTTTCAAGGCATTCAAGAAATCGCTCTGTAGGGCAATCGATAGGCGAGGGAAAATGTTTGGAAGATGCTGAAAAGTGTTTGGGAATGGTTGTCGAGGGCGTAAAAAATACAATAAGCGCTTATGAAGTCGGCAAAAAACTTAACATAGAACTTCCAATAATAAATGAAGTATATGGGGTTTTATTTAAGAATAAAAATCCTCTCGAAGCTGTAAACGGATTAATGACAAGAAAATCAAAACACGAGTAGGTGATTCAATGACTAAAAATGATATAGCGACATCGTTGTCAAAAATGTTAAGTTCAAAAAAGGAAGCTGATGCTGCCGTAAATAAAGTTTTTGAAGATATATCAAATGCTTTAAAAAATGGAGAGAAAGTTGTTGTAACAGGTTTTGGAAGTTTTAATATGTTTGAAACAAGAACAAAAAACGGTAGGAATCCTAAAACAGGTGAAAAACTTCTTATAGCTCCGATGAAAAAAATAAGATTTAAGCAGTCAAAAGATTTTTTTGAGTAATATAGAAAGGAAATGAGATGTCTAAAATTCCACCAATACCTGATAAAGAATATTTTACAATCGGAGAATTATCTCAGATAACGCTTGTTCCAAAGCATACTTTAAGGTATTGGGAGAGCGAATTTAAGCTTTTAAGACCCGTTAGAAAAAGCACAGGACATAAAAAATATCGTAAAGAAGATGTGGAAATAGTTTTTAAAATCAAAGATTTATTGTACAATCAAAGATACACAATTGAGGGTGTTAAAAAATGCCTAATGCGCGACAAGCGTAAAAAATCTATAGGTTCATCGGCAGACGCGTATTTGACGCATATGCCTGATTCTGAATTTTTAATAAATATTAAAGACGAACTAAAACACCTTTTAAAATTGTTTAAAAAATAATACAATGCTCGAGGAGAGTCAGTTTGATTGTGGTTCTAGTGGATGCCCTTTTTGTGTGAGGGTAAGTTTGATAGTTTTCGGGTCGGGGCGTGGCGTAGCTGGCTAGCGCACTCCCTTGGGGTGGGAGAGATCGCTGGTTCGAGTCCAGTCGCCCCGATGCTTTTTACTCATAAGATGGTACGTTTTGGGTACAAATAGGGAGTGTCTGAAATCCAAAATATCAACAGAATTTTTTAAATGTTCTTTCGATATGTGGGCATATGTCATTGTTGTTTCTATTTTTGAATGTCCCAAAAGCTGACTTACTGTAAAAAAGCTAATTCCATTTATAACCAAGCAACTATCGAAAGTATGACGTAAAGTACGAAAACTCACATTCTTAAACTTATATCTTTTATTAAGTAGCTAAGTATCAAATAGAGAGACTTGTAAAAGCTGTCAGGACTCAGGACTTATGGATATGAAGAGTTATCCTAAAACGGACAGTCATTTTAATGTAAAACCCGAAGTATAAAGACTTTTCAGACTAGTACAAAGATTTTTATACTACGACTGCAACTTTTTTTTCTCATCTGCCCTCGCCTGCAACATCTTCATCGTCTCAAAATCTGTTTTCAACGACGCACCATCATTCCTGCATCAATCTTCTGGTCATATTCGCCATATTGCCACATCAAACAGACAGATTATCTTGACCCCTACTACTACTTCTTCTCCTGCAACAGATTCGACAGCTCCGTCCACCTCGCCGTCTCATCCAACGTCAGCGCCTTCTTCGCCGCCACATTCATCTTCATCTGCAACGTCTTCAGAACCTCCTGCTGCTCCGGCGACAGAGTCTTCTCCGTCTCCTCCAGCGCCACCAGCTCCCTCTCCCTAGCCGTCTCATCCAACGTCAGCACCGTCCCCTTCGCCTGATTCACCCTCACCGACAGCGTCATCCACTCCTTCAACTCCGTCGCCTTCATCTTCACCAGATATTTCTTCTTCTCCTTCGGCTCCATACGTATCAGAGTCCTCAGCACCACCATCCTCTCACGCTGCTCCGGCGTCAGCGCCTTCTCCACCGCCGCAAACTTCTTCAGATTCAGCTTATCCAGCTCCTTCTTCTCATCCGACGTCAGAGCCTTCTCCCCAGCATCCCCCTCCTTCAGATTCAGCTTATCCAGCTCCTCCTTCTCATCCGACGTCAGAGCGTTCTTCCTCGCCTCCTCCTCCTTCAGATTCAGCTTATCCAGCTCCTCCTTCTCATCCGGCGTCACCAGCATCAACTTCGTCAGAGCCTCCTTCTTTTTCTGCTCTTCCGGCGTCAACCTCTCATCCGTCACCGTCAGCCCCGCCAGTGCCTCCTGCTGTTCCGGCGTCAGCCCCGCCACATCCGCCGACACCATCATCTGCATCAGCTCCTCCAACATTTTCAGCCTCTTATGCTGCTTCGGCGTCAGTGCCTTCTTCATCGCCACTTCCGACTTCTCCTGCAACGTCTGCAACTCCTTCTGCTTATCCGGCGACAGCGTCGTCGTCGTCACCAGCCCCATCTTCGCCTTCTCTATCCACTCCGGCGACAGCGTCTTTGAAGTCCTCAGCAACCTCATATTCACCAGTTGCTCCTTACTCTTCAACTCCAAGTACTCCTTCTGCTGCTTCGGCGACAGCATCGCCAGTCCCTCCAACTGCTCCAGTGACATCAGGCTCTTCACCGCCCATTTCGCCATCCCCTTCTGCTGCTTCGGCGTCAGCGCACCCTTCGCCGCCACCATCGTCAGCTCCTCCAGCTCCTCCTCTCCTGTTAGACTCATAGGACGACATGCGCCCGTTGATTTATCGCTTGGTTCACACGGTACCGGGTTCACGCCAAATTCGAAATCTTTACAATCTTCACCTAGCTCGTTACACAGCTCAACTTTTTTTAATCCACACTCACTATCATTTTTTGTATTTTTACATATTATACTGCCGTTCTCTGTTGTACATTCCATTTCACCTATAGATTTAATAGGCTTTCCTGCCTCCACAATAACCTTATCCTTATTTGAACATAGTTCATAAGCCAACTCTACTTTATTGTCAGTCGTCGCCCTAGCGAACCCGCCAGCTTTGCTACTAGCTTTGCTATCAGCTTTGCTAGATTTATCGGGCGAGCATGCCGAAACGAGCAGAGAAAGGCAAACAAACAAGCTTACACATCTCTTTAATTGTAATGTCATCATACTATCGGCGTCCTTGCGATGATGAAATGACGAAGCAATCCAGCATCGTTGTTGTCTAAATTGTCACAACTTTCTCTTTTGTTTTTATCTATCGGTTTTGATAGATTTAGATTTGGATATTAGGGGAATGCGGACTATGTATAGCTTCACGTGAAAATTCCCACTTTTATTTTATTCCCACCTTTTTTGTTTTGCATTTATAAGAAAATCAATTATACCAAATCAAATGTGATTGTATCAAATCAAAGCTTTTAACAAATCAACTACAACTATCGTCATTATACAAATTTAATCCCTTACCTTCAACATTTCAACCTTAGAAATTATATGATGAAAACAATGAAACCAATCAAAATTCAATCAAAGATCTTTGTCTTCTTTCTACCCTCTTAATCTAAAATCATCAAAGATTATAATCAAAAATCAAACAAAACACTCCAAAAAAACGGCTAAATGGACTCTATAATAAAGGAGCTAAGCTCCAAGAGCCAATGGCTCAAGGAACTAAGTTCCCAAGGGACAAAATCCCGGGGGACAATTTTTTAAAGAAACACTATTTTAAAGGGACTAAGTCCCAAGGAACAAAGTTCCAATGAACAAAATTCAAAGACTTTTCAGACTAGTACAAAGACTTTTTATACTACGACTGCAACTTCTTCTTCAACTAAAACTTCTCCTGCAACATCTTTTTCGTCCCAAAATCTGTTCTCAACGCCGCCTTCCTTCCTCAGCATTCTGCCATTTTTGCCATATTGCCACATCAAACAGACAGATTATCTTGACACCTACTACTACTGCAACAGATTCGACAGCTCCTTTATCCTCTTCTGCTGTTCCGGCGTCAGCGCCTTCTCCACCGCCTTTTCCATCTTCATCTGCAACGCCTTCTTCTCCTTCTGCTCTCCCAGCGTCAGCACCGTCTTCCCCCACAACTCCGCCTTCCTCTTCTGCTGCTTCGACGTCAGTGCCTTCTCCCCCACATGCTCCACCTTCGCAAACAGCGTCATCCACTCCTTCAACTCCGTCGCCTTCATCTTCACCAGATATTTCTTCTTCTCATCCGGCGCCATACGCATCAGAGCCACCAGCACCTCCATCCTCTCATACTGCTCCGGCGTCAGCACCGTCTTCCCCGCCTCCGCCACCTTCAGATTCAACTTATCCAGCTCCTTCTTCTCATCCGGCGTCAGTGCCTTCTCCCCCGCCTCCTTCACCTTCAGATCCAACTTATCCAGCTCCTTCTTCTCATCCGGCGTCAGTGCCTTCTCCCCCGCCTCTTTTATCTTCACAAACAGCGTCTGCAACTCCTTCTGCTCATCCGTCGTCGCCAGCGCCTCCTCTCCTATTAGTCTCATAGGAAGACACGCGCCTTTTGATTTATCGCTTGGTTCATTGCACGGTACCGGGGTCACACCAAATTCGAAATCTTTACAATCTTCACCTAGTTCGTTGCACAGCTCAACTTTTGTTAATTCACACTCACTACCATTTTTTGTATTTTTACATATTATACTGCCGTTCTCTGTCATACATTCCATTTCACCTATAGATCCAATAGGCTTTCCTACCTCCACAAAAACCTTACCTTTACTTGAACATAGGTCATAAGCCAACTCTACTCTATTTCCAGCGAACCCGCTAGCTTTGCTAGGTTTATCGGGCGAGCATGCCGAAAGGAGCAGAGAAAGGCAAACAAACAAGCTTACACATCTTCTTAAACGTAATGTCATCATATTATGTCTTCTTTTTAAGAGT
>NZ_JAIXMZ010000059.1:0-7653 GCF_020328025.1 Candidatus Endomicrobiellum pyrsonymphae
GCGGACAATTTTTAAGCGCCGGTGATTTTGTTTTCTTAATTACGTCTTTTCTCCCATCTGCAATCAACTGATTAATCGTTGGCATGTCTTTATTTCCTCAAATAAATTTATTTATTTGAGGAAATAAAGACATGCCAACGATTAATCAGTTGATTGCAGATGGGAGAAAAGACGTAATTAAGAAAACAAAATCACCGGCGCTTAAAAATTGTCCGCGAATAAGAACAAGCGAATGCTCCTGGAGATTATGTCCTATGCCCGGAATATATGAAGAAACCTCATATCCTGACGTAAACCTCACTCTTGCGACTTTCCTCAAAGCAGAATTAGGCTTTTTAGGTGTTGTCGTATAAACTCTTGTGCAAACGCCTCTTTTTTGCGGACAATTTTTAAGCGCCGGTGATTTTGTTTTCTTAATTACGTCTTTTCTCCCATCTGCAATCAACTGATTAATCGTTGGCATGTCTTTATTTCCTCAAATAAATTTATTTATTTCTTCTTACTAGTTTAGCTTCAACAAGTCCGGTTCCTGCAGGTATTAAGTGTCCTATAGAAACATTTTCTTTCAATCCGACCAAGTGATCAATCTGACCTGAAACGGCAGCTTCAGTTAAAATTCTGATCGTCTCTTGGAAAGATGCAGCGGAAATAAATGAATCTGAAGATAACGAAGCTTTTGTTATGCCTAACAAAATCGGATGCGCTACAGGAGCTTTGCCTCTCTTAGCTTTAACGACTCTTCTATCCATATCATATTTGCGTCTCGAAACGATTTCGCCGTTCAGATACTGACTATCCCCTGAATCGGTTATTCTTACATTAGATAGCATTTGTCTGACTATAATTTCAATATGCTTATCGTTTATTGTTACACCCTGAAGCCTGTAAACCTGCTGAATTTCGTTAACAAGATATTCCTGAACTTCTTTAGGACCTTTAACTTTAAGAATATCATGAGGATTTACCGCACCGTCGGAAAGAGCTTCGCCTTCTTTAACTCTATCGCCTTCGTAAACAACCAAATGTCGCCCTGCAGGCACGAGATAATTTTTCTTCATCTGCGTTTCAACATTTTCCACTTCAACCTTTATGCTACCTTTTGCCGTAGATCCACTCAAATGAACGACCCCGTCAATTTCTGAGACAACAGCTGCATTTTTAGGTCTTCTTCCTTCAAACAATTCTGCAACTCTAGGCAAACCGCCAGTGATATCTCTTGACTTCGAAACTTCCTGAGGAATTTTTGCCAAAATATCACCAGCTTTAATTTTATCACCGTCATAAGCAACAAGCGTCGTATCAACAGGAAGTGGGTACTCTACTATGATCTTGTTATCTTTCTTAATAACAATCCTAGGACTTCTTCTATCGGCAGGATGCTCAATGATAACTCTTTCAATCTGTCCGGTTATTTTTGACTTTTCCTTCTGCAAAGTTACGCCGTCTTTTACATCGACAAAATGCACAACTCCTTCAAATTCCGAAATAATTGGTTTTGAGTGCGGATCCCACTTTGCTATCAATACATTTTTCTTCATTCCTGTAGCTGCATCAACTTTAATCTCTACCTTCTGACCATCTTGAACTTCAATCACTGCTCCATAAGGTATTTGGTAAACTTGTCTGCGATGAATCGGATATTCCGTAAATGCAAGTTCCGTATTTCTGCTTAACACCACAGTTTCGCCATCTCTATTCTTAATGGTTTTTAGATTATAATAATCGACTGCGCCATTATTTTCAGCATAGATTTCTGAACGCTGAACAACACGACTTGCAGCTCCGCCGATATGAAAAGTTCTAAGAGTAAGCTGTGTGCCAGGCTCGCCAATCGACTGAGCTGCAATAATACCCACAGCTTCGCCAACTTCAACCTGTTTCCCAGTTGCAGGATTTACACCGTAACATTTTGCGCACACACCATGTTCGGACTCACATGTTAAAACGCTTCTGATGCCAATTTTGTCTATGCCTGCGTCAATAAGCTTCTGAGCTTTTTCAGGAGTTATAAGTTCTCCCCTCTCTATTATGATTTCGTCGCGAACAATATCGACGACATTATCAAGCGCTGTCCTGCCTACAACACGTTCATCTATTTTTTCAACGATTTCATCACCGCTACATAACGTCCCAATGAACACGCCATTTACGGTTCCACAATCATGTCCCCTTACAACAACATCATGAGATACATCAACAAGTCTTCTTGTCAAGTAGCCAGCTTCTGCTGTTTTCAAAGCAGTATCCGCTAATCCTTTACGTCCCCCATGAGTTGAAATAAAGTATTCCAAAATCGTAAGCCCTTCCCTAAAATTCGATAGAATTGGTGTTTCAATAATTTCACCGATGCCTCCAGTAAGTTTCTTCTGCGGTTTTGCCATAAGTCCGCGCATACCTGCAAGCTGGCTTATCTGCTGTCTAGACCCTCTTGCTCCTGAATCTGCCATCATAAATATCGAGTTGAAACGATTTTCACCCGGCTTATAAACTTCCGTCTCTTCTTTTCTCATTTCATCAAACATTATGTCCGCAATTTCATCAGTAACTCTAGTCCAAATATCGATGATCTTATTATAACGTTCCGACTTTGTTATCAAGCCAAGCTTGGCTTGTTTTTCAATTTCTTTAATTTTAGCCTTTGCGTCTTTTACCATCTTTTCTTTTCTTGGAGGAACTTTCATTTCGTCTATAGAAATAGAAACGCCGGCCAGCGTCGCATATCTATAACCCAACTTTTTTATTTCATCCAAAAGAACAGTAGTTCTAAACTGTCCGAGTTCTTTATAACATCTGTCAACAAGATTTCCAAGTTCCTTCTTGGTCACGTTCTTGTTCTGATAATCCAAAGCATACGAACCGTCTTCGTTTTTAGGAAGTCGCTCATTAAATATAACTCTTCCAACAGTTGTATAATTCAAAATTTCTTTGCCGTCTTCGGCCTTATAATTCTTCCACTTTGTAACATCTAGTTGTTCATGTTCCTTAAGTTTTTCATCTTTTATATTTGTAATTCCTGCAACTTTAATCTTTGCCTGTAAATCTATTTTTCTAGACTGATAGGCGCTCATTAGTTCACTAACAGACGAGAAAATCTTACCTTCGCCCGGAACTCCTATTTTCTCTTTCGTAAGATAGCAACTACCCAAAACCATATCCTGAGAAGGAACGACAATAGGCTTTCCTGATGACGGCGACAAAATATTTCCCGTAGCCATCATTAAAACTTTTGCTTCAAGCTGAGCTTTGAGAGAAATAGGTAAATGGACTGCCATCTGGTCTCCATCGAAATCTGCGTTGAAAGCCGCGCAAGTGAGAGGATGAAGCTGTATTGATTTTCCTTCAACCAAAACAGGTTCAAATGCCTGAATACCAAGTCTGTGTAGTGTAGGAGCTCTGTTTAAAAGAACAGGATGATCTCGCGTTACTTTTTCAAGAATATTCCAAACTTTTGCGTCATCTCTTTCAAGCATTCTTCTTGCGGATTTAAGCGTTACATTTTCTTGTTTTATTAATTCTCTAATAATGAAAGGCTTGAAAAGTTCCAGCGCCATTTCTTTAGGAAGTCCGCACTGATTTAACATCAAGTTAGGACCAACAACAATAACGCTTCTTCCAGAATAATCAACCCTTTTACCAAGCAAATTCTGCCTGAAACGTCCTTGTTTGCCCTTAAGCGTGTCAGACAATGACTTAAGCACTCTGTTACCAGCACCCGTTACAGGTCTTGTTCTTGAATCGTTATCTATCAAAGCGTCAACAGCTTCCTGCAAAAGTCTCTTCTCGTTATTTATCATAACAACAGGAGCTTTCAACTGCTCAATATGGCGGAGTCTGTTGTTTCTATTGATAATTCTTCTATACAAATCATTTAAATCAGATGTTGCAAACCTGCCGCCGTCTAAAGCAACCAACGGTCTTAAATCCGGCGGTATTACAGGAAGAGTAGTAAGAATCATCCACTCAGGTCTTGTGTTGGAATTTAAAAATCCTTCCGTAACCCTAAGTTTTCTGATAAGTCTTGCTCTTTCGGCATCTGACTTTGTTTTCTTTATTTCGGCGTGAATCGCTTTTACATCTTCATCCAACTTAATTTCTTCTAGTAGCTTCCTGATTGCAGCAGCGCCTATATCAACCTTCAAAATATCACCATAGCCATTCTGAATATTTTTTATATCGCTTTCTTCAAGCAACACAACACTGTCAGGTTTTGAAAAACTCTTCATGAAAGGAATATCGTTTTTTGACACTTCTATTCTTAAACGTCCTTCATATTTTTTAAGGATCTTTGCATCTTTTCTAAGCTCTTTATAAGCTTTGTCTTTTTCTATATCAAAAAACTCTACTCTGATTTTTTTATCGGACTCTGTTATCGAAACAGTTTCGCCTTTCTCAAATTTATCAGAAAGAATTTTCTTTATTTCACTGCGACTCGATGAATCTAAATCGCTGTAATAATACACTGCGTGAGGCTTGAAATAAACTTTGTAGTACGTATCGCCTTTTCCAATATTTGCGATTATTTTTTTTGCAGCTTCGTCAGAAGACATTCCTGCCAAATCTGCTTGTCCCTTTATCAAGAGCTTAAGCTGTTTTAAAGCTTTTGAAGAATCAGAATCCAAAACTATCTCTTCAGCAACAACGCCGTCAAGTATACCTTTAAATTCTTCTCTTACCACAGGACTATTGATTCCGTACTTAAACAAATCAAATTCTTCTTCTTTCAAAAGCATTCCTTTCTCAACAACAGAAGAAATTCCTGCGCGATCTTTCAAACTTTCAGTTACAACATATTTCGTATAATAAACGACCTTTCTCAAATCGGAAATTTTCATATTTAAAAGAATTCCGATTCTTGAAGGAGGTTTTCTTAAAAACCACAAATGAGCTACAGGAACAGCAAGATCAATATGACCAAACCTTTCTCTTCTTACTTTAGATTCAGCCACTTCAACTCCGCACCTGTCACAAACTGTTCCTTTGTGTTTTATATACTTATACTTTCCGCAATGACATTCCCAATCTTTTGTTGGTCCAAAAATTCTATCACAGAACAAACCATCTCTCTCCGGTTTAAATGTTCTATAGTTAATCGTCTCAGACTTTTTAACTTCACCATAAGACCAAGCCTGTACCTGCTCAGGACTCGCAACAGTCACTTTAACAGCATCAAATTTTGCAAAATTGAGATTATCTGATTTTTTCTTTTGGTTTTGAAAGTTTGTTTTAGCCATTATTTTTATTAACACCTTCCGTTTTTTCTTGGCTATCTCGCGCGCTGTTTAAAAGTTCAACGTTAAGACCCAGAGCTTTAAGCTCGCTTACCAAAACTTTAAAGGATTCAGGCACACCGGACTCTGGTATCGACTCGCCTCTGACGATTGAGTCATACATCTTCACTCTTCCGTCAACATCATCTGATTTTACTGTTAAAAACTCCTGCAATATATGAGCCGCCCCGTAACCTTCAATAGCCCACACTTCCATTTCTCCAAATCTCTGCCCTCCAAACTGAGCTTTTCCGCCCAACGGCTGACGAGTAATAAGAGAATATGGACCTGTGGACCTAGCGTGCATTTTATATTCTACAAGATGGTTAAGCTTCATGACATACATAACGCCGACAGTAACTTTTTCCATAAACGGATCACCCGTTCTCCCATCATAGAGAGTAATTCTGCAATCGTTTGTGGGCAAACTTTCAGCTGCAAATTTATCCAAAGATGCTTCAAGACCTTTGCCTTTTAGTCCGCGAGCAACCAACATCTTCTTCTTCTCTTCCAACAATTTTACTTTTGCTTTTCCTACATAGTCTTTTATCTGCTCTTCGGTCGCGCCGTCAAACACCGGAGTAACCATCTGGGTACCAAGTTCTCTTCCTGCCCAACCTAACATAATCTCAAGAAGCTGTCCCACGTTCATACGAGAAGGAATTGCAAGAGGAGAAAGAACACAATCAACTGGCGTTCCATCGGGGAGTCTTGGCATATCTTCTACGGGGAGAATTCTTGCAACGATGCCCTTATTGCCGTGCCTTCCTGCGAGTTTATCCCCGACCTGAACTTTAAGTTTTGCCGCAATGTAAATCTTTACAGTTTTATTTACAGAAACAGGCAAATCGTCACCCTTATTAAATCTTTCTTTGTCAGATGCGTAATTTTGCTTTAATATCTCTTCTTTCATTGCATAAAGAGATTCTATTTTTGATATTTCGGCTTTCTTAGCGCCTGCAATCTGATTCCTTTTATCTTTGCGCAACTTTGCTTTTTTCACTTCATAAGCATCGTGCATTTCTTCCAATTTTTTATTCTTTTCTTTCGCTGTAAGCTTTTCAAGTCTTATAAAAGTTCTTACCGCTATGACTTTACCTGATATTCCCGGTGGAACTCTAAGAGATGCATCTTGCACATCCTCTGCTTTTTTACCAAACAACACTCTTAAAAGTCTTTCTTCAGGAGTTGTCAGCTGCTCGCCCTTAGGAGATGTTTTCCCTACAAGAATATCACCTCTTTGAACCATTGTTCCAACCTTAACTACTCCATCTTCATCAAGATTCAAAAGATCTTCAGATCCTACGTTTGGAATATCTTTCGTTATTTCTTCAGGGTGACCCTTTGTTTCTCTCGCTTCGATTTGGAATTCTCTTATGTGAACTGAAGTAAACTTATCGTCTTGTATTAATTTCTCTGATAATAACATCGCGTCTTCGAAGTTATATCCATCCCATGTCATATATGCCACAAGGAGGTTTTGCCCTAGAGCAAGCTGCCCCTCGCTTGTCGCAGGACCATCCGCTATTATTTGCCCCTTCCTAACAACATCGCCCAAAACCACTAAAGGCTTTTGATCAATACACGTATCTTGGTTAGAGCGAGCATATTTTCTTAATCTATATACCTCTGTTTCACCAGATTTTAAATAAATCATTATTTCATCGGAAGAAACAGACACAACTTCTCCATCTGATTTAGCAACCACAACCACACCGGAGTCTCTCGCCACTTTTTCTTCGATACCCGTTGAAACCAGAGGATGTTCAGCTACCAACAAAGGAACGCCCTGACGCTGCATGTTGCAACCCATCAGCGCTCGGTTTGCGTCATCATGCTCCAAGAAAGGAATCAGTCCCGCTGAAATAGATATTACCTGCATTGGGGAAATATCCATGTAGTCAACTTTCACAGGTGGCTGAAACAAAAAATCATCCCATTTACGTCCCTGAACCGAATCTGACAGGATATTTCCCTTATTGTCCAAAGGAGTATTTGCCTGCGCAACAAAGAATTCGTCTTCTATGTCCGCGGTTAGGTATTCAATTTTATCAGTCGCTTTACCGTTTTCTACTTTCTTATACGGCGTTTCTATTAAACCGTAAGGATTTACTCTTGCAAAAGTTGCCAAAGATGTTATCAACCCGATGTTTGGACCTTCTGGAGTTTCAATAGGACAAACTCTTCCATAATGAGTATGATGCACGTCCCTGACTTCAAATCCTGCTCTCTTTCTGTTCAATCCACCAGGTCCTAATGCTGAAAGTCTTCTTTTATGAGTGAGCTCTGCTAAAGGATTTATCTGATCCATGAATTGAGAAAGTTGTGAAGTTCCAAAAAACTTTCTTATTTGAACCACGAATTGAGTAATACTTGTGATAGATCT
>NZ_JAIXMZ010000007.1:0-27973 GCF_020328025.1 Candidatus Endomicrobiellum pyrsonymphae
ATAGTCGTTTACTGCACTTATCCCGTAAAGAAAATTGTTGGAGAATTAAAAGTAAAATCGGTTGTGATTAAATCTACATTATTTTTAGCTAGGATACGCCTATATTCATATCTTTTGATATTATTAAAGATTTTCTCAACATATTCAGGCTTTATTGATAATAAAATCTTACACATATTTATATTCCCCTTATAAAATTTATATCTGTCTTTGACTTATTTATAATACTATCAAATTGCTCGTTCGTTATTTCTGTAAATGGTCTTGGACCAGATTCGAGATTGATTATATTGTTATCCTGTAGAAACTCTAAAGTTGATCGCTTTTTTAAACTTTTTGTATAAATAAACTTCACAATGACAAGTTCTTCTTCTGTTGCAAACTTATTTAGGGTTTCTTGTGAAAATACTGTCCTATTTTGACAACACTTCAAAAACTCTTCTTTTGATTGAAAATTAGAAGTAACATCAGTAATAATTCCTAATGTTGTTATTACAGAAGTATATTTTTTAGTGCTATCAGGTTCTCCTATACGATAAAATAGTATAATATCGCCTTTATTCATATTTCGTTTGTAAGACCAAGAAATATATACTTTTTGTAGCGCATATTTATGAGCGTCTCTATCTAAGAAATCTATTTCATTTTCTGTATTGAGTTTTGAATCAGGCAATAAGGAAGTATGAAATTCCGGCAAAATCGGTAGTATGAATTTTTGCCCATTGTATGAAATATTAGGGAAATTTTTCTTAACAGACAAGGAAGTATCATAATGTCTCAATTTTTTCACAAAAACTGTTTCTTCACCATTATATGTTTTCTTTTTACCAAACTTAATAAATCCCCAGCTAAGAAGCAAATCTGACAGAATTTGTAATTCTTCTCTGTTTTCGAACATAGTCAAATATATCTCTTCAACCTTACGTTGAATAGCATTGTCAAAAATAATTTTAATGAATCTTTCGCCAAGTCTAAAACCAGTAGACAAAACCTTAAAAGTTCCTACTTTAAGCCTCTTTTTTTTCTCAAAATGCGGAGTAATATTATCATAGTTTTCATTTGCCTCTTCAGTTTTTAGATACAAAAAGCCTAATATGTCGTTCTTATCATCTTTACAGATATATGCTTCTTCTTCAGATTTTTTGCTAAACCAGCTGGCAAATTCTTTATAATCTTTTTTGAAAGTATCAAAAAATGATGCAGATAAATCTATATTCCCAAAAAATTCTCTTTTTACAGCAAGCATTTTGTAATCGATAAGGTCAGGGTTGGCTTCTGTTTCTTTCACAATAAACTGATTGATAGACAATACTTTATCTCCAATGTCAATCTTTTTTGCTTTATTAATAAGATTCTTATCTTCCGTTATTAATAAATCGACCTTTCCTGAATATACATAAAAAAGTAAGTAGTTATCTATTTTATCGTTTTCAGTTTTATCGACATCAGTAAAAATTCTTAAAAAGTCTTCGGTCGGTTCAACCACTACTTTGATAAGTTCATAGGCGTTAAGTTTTACAGAGAAATTTTCTTGAACATATTTATCTTTATATTTTTTTATTTCTTTTATGCTATGAGGATGGATGACTTTTGTGTAATGCAATTTATCAAGCCATCTATAAAGATGACCAATGTCGCAGTTGGAAATTTTGTTATTTTCCCTATGGATAATAATATTGGTATCAAGCAACGCTTTTGGCATATTTACAATCCTGTCCATCGTGACAAATTCAATGTCCCGATACAACAGCAGAACTAAAAACATCTTTGAGGTGTTAAACAGCCAAGATGTTTTCTTGGTCTGTTGCTAAGTCAATTCTACGCAGTTGCAACATATCTCTTGCATCTATATTATCAAAATTAGCGCCTTTAGGTAAACACCCTATGAGCTTTACTTTTAAAGTTTAAATAACATTTTTTTAGTTTGATTATGCAGTAAAATTGTGTATGACTGAATCGGATTTTAAGTACATAGTTTGCGTTTTAATCACAAAATGCAAAAATATCGATGAAGATAGAATCCTCACTAAACTTGGACAACTTACTTGTCGAGACAGACAGTGTGTAGTCTAAACACTTGTTTTTTAACAGTTACCTATCCCAATAATGCATATTACTCCCAAGGCGTATCAATAAAAAACAAATCTGTCGGTTGACCTGTTAGTTGAATGTCAAATTTTAAGCTGTTTTCTACTTTGCTGCTTGCACTGTGAATTCTAAATGATATTTGCCACCCATTATCCATAATCAAATTAACAGTAGTTGTAGATTTCGGCTTAAATGACAGCTCAACTTTTCTTGTCGGTAGTTCTATTAACAGAACATGCTTTTGAGGTTTTGTTTTCTCTGCTTGTGTATTAAGCATTCCGTATAAATTAAATGGGATAATTCTTGTAATAGAGCGCGAATCTATGACAATCAATTTGTAATAATCGTGATTACCAAACAAATATTTTATAATTTTTGAAGCAGATTTTAATTTATTAGAACTAAATTTTTTGGAAAGCTCTGTTATAAATGCATTTAAAATCGGTACATAAAATGTTTATCTTAGAACATTTCTCCATAAAACTTTTTGTGTTTTTAATGTTTTAAGTTCATCAAAATATGATCTTCTTTCCTTAAAGTATTCGTCAGAACAAGGCGACTCGAGCCACTGTTGACCAAAATCTAACTTATCAGATAATCTGGAATGTTTTAAAGCAAAGTGATTGTGTTTTACAGATATGCCTATTTCCCAGTTAATATCTCTCCTAATAATTAAAACATCGCGAACATCTCCTGATAAGCCCACAGTATCAGTTTGTATCGATATTGTGAGTTTATCGGTACCATCTTCTAAAATTTTAGGTTCCATTGTGATTAAAGTTTTTATTCCAGCATTTGCCGACAATAACATTTGCCTTTGTTCAGACTTGATCAAACTTTTATAGCGCTCTTTGGCAATTTCCATACTGGAATCATTTACAATATCAATTGGTCTTATCGACGATACCATACTTTCTATAGCCAAAACACAGGCATACTCGTAAGCTTTTCCATTAGTAGTTGAGTTAGCGTTTATTTGTCTTGGCATAAGTCCTTATATATTTCTTTTGCAATGTTACAAGCAAGACTTACGGGCACCGCGTTACCAACCATTTTATAACCATCAGCTATGTTGTTATACTTGAAGATAAAACTATCGGGGAAGGTTTGTATTCTTGCACATTCGCGCACAGAAAGTCTGCGATATAAATATTCTTTCCCGGGTTCAAAAATTCTTCTATTTTGAGAGATAAACTTCATTTTAGGCGCTTGCGGATGAATCGGTGCGTGACGACCCCCTGCTTGTATAGTAAACGACGGTTCGTCCCAAGAACGTACACGATTTCTTGCCATGTAGATTGTTGAAAATCCACCGTTCATATATTCGTGATTTGGAATTTTTAAGATAGCACCATTTGTTTTATTCTTATCTTTTGCCGGTTTTGCTAATCTCAAATCATATATAGCATCTCTAAGCGTATATTTTTTAGCATGTTCTTTCGGAAATTCAAATTTTATACCAATATCTTTTCTATAGCCTATTATAAACACACGCAGTCTGTCTTCCGGAACATCAAAATCATTTGCATTAACTAATTTCCAAGATATCACATAATCTGCGCCTTTAAAACCCTTAATGAACCCCGATAAAGCTTCTTTATGTTTTGGGGACAGAATTCCAGATACATTTTCAACAAGAAAAAACTTTGGCTTCTTATCTTTAAGGATGCGAATATAGTCATAAAACAACCTGCCACGACTATCATTTATACCGCGCCCTGCGCCAGCCTCACTCCAGCTTTGGCAAGGGGGTCCACCTATTATACCGTCACAATCTGGAATTTCTGCCGGAGTTATATCTAAAATACTTCTTCTATCCAATTTAACTTTGGGGAAATTATATTCAAACGTTTCCCATATTGCAGAATCATATTCGTTTGCCCAAATAGTTTTAAACCCGGATTTCTTGAAACCTAAATCAAGACCACCGGCTCCGGAAAACAATGAAATAATTTTATTTGCCACAACGGCAACCTTGATATACTTTTTTGTCTGATTTATTGTACAAAATATGAAAATAACGGCAAATTTAAACCGCCCCCCGCAACAGCAGAACTAAAAACCTTCCGAGATATTAAGTAACCAAAATGTTTTCTTGGTCTGTTACTAAGCCAATTTTAAATGTTGTTAATTTGTTCAGGTTAAGGTGAATATTACAAAATCATACGACAACAAGCAAACAACAATCAAGATATCAAAGATATCTTAAAGATTTGTTTTATAGTTCCGCGCTTGTGCTAATTTTGATTTATAGAATATTTATGGAATAAAATCTAAAACACAATATTCTATCAACTACAAACAAAAATGCTAGGGTGGAGGTGGCGGGAATTGAACCCGCGTCCGAAAATGCTTCAGTAAGACCGCTACAGGCTTAGTTCGGAATATTTATCTCGTCTATAACGCCGTCTCCGAACGGGATTACACTTATAAACCAGCGCCGTTTTAATTTCATTTTAAACTGACGGCACAAGCTGTTTAAAACTAACCTGCTCTTTGTCATCTTATCCTTATAGCAGATGTCTAAGGTAAAACGAGGCTACGTTAAGCAGCAGCCATTGACATTGGCAACGCAATTCCGCTTCCGCTAAAGCCCATCATCAAGTTGCTAGCAGGTAACATCTTCGCCTGCCCTTCAACTTCTTCAAGGTTATCGGATAACATCTTCGCCTGCCCTTTAACTCTTTCAAGTTTTTTGTTGTTTATTTTTCGGTCGATTTTTACGGAGCCATCGACCAACTCCGGCCTGCTGTCATTACCTCTTTCACTCTCGTCGAACCCTGTTCACCCCCATTTTAGCTTCCTCTTTTTTCTCTAAAGAAGTTTTGTATTAGTGCTACACATTCAATGCTTAAATGTTTTTCTTTCCCGATAACTATTATTTCTATTTGATGATTAAGTTTTTTACTGGTCGCTATTTTAAATACGCTTTTGCAAGCTCCGGTTTTTATATCAAAAGCGCCAAAGATAATTTTTTTTATCCTTGCGTTTACTAGTGCTCCCGCACACATCACGCAAGGCTCGATTGTAACATATATGGAACAATCATGCAAACGGTAATTTTTTAGTTTTTTTGTAGCTTTCCTCAATGCTACGATTTCAGCGTGAGCCGTAGGGTCTGACAATGTAATACATTTATTGAATCCCCTTGCTATTATTTGACCATCTTTGACTATAACTGCGCCTATAGGAACCTCTTTTAATCGTAAAGCTTTTCTAGCCTCTTTTAAAGCTTGTAACATAAAATAAGAATCGTTTTTAAATTGTTTACTCTTCAAGATTCTTTTCCATTAGTTCTTTTATATCTTTCGGCAAGTGTACAGACTTAACATTTTATTTACAAATGGGCGCTTTGTTTTGCCTGTTACTAGAAGTTTCTCATCACATTTTACCTCATAAGAACATGTTATGCTCGCAACTGTAATTTCATAAAGTTTTGTTTCAATTGTTATTATGTCGTCATATTTTGCAGGAGAAATATATTTGCATTCAGCATGAAGCACAGGCAAATAGACTCCGCGTTCTTCAGTCGTTTTGTATTCAAGACCAATACTTCTAAGAAGTTCAGTTCTATCTCTCTCAAAAAATGTTAGATAGTTTGCATAATACACCATTCCCATCTGATATGTGTCAGCATAAGATACTCTTATATCTATTGAATTCATAACGTTCTCCGTGATTAGTTTTGTAAAAAGAGCGAAACGACAATGTTGCTTTATTGCGATTATAGCTATAAATTAACGCAAGAAGCAAGTGGCGTAAAACGACAAACTTTGTTAAATTGGCAAAACAAATACAAAGAATATGGCATAAACGGTTTAATATACGGCAATCGTTCATTATTCGCAACTATTTTAAATTTCATAAAATGCGCAATATCATTGTGATATTCTACAATCCATTGACTGCTAACTTGCTCTTTGTTATAATCTCCGGGTGTAGCGTAAAATAGTGATATTTTGCATAGACGTGCGTTTTCTTTCAGATGGATTTCAAGTTGTCTAAAACTGACTATAGATAAAGGGGATGATTTTATAATGAGCGAAACATCAACTCGATGGAGTCTTTCAAATTTTTTTGTAAAGCAAAGTAAAAATCACAAAATAAAAATTTTTGTTGCCGTAGGCGTTCTTTTGGTAATAATTTTTGCAGGATTATTTTTTTGTTTTTTTGGTTGTCATAGAAGTGAGTACGCCTCATCTGCAAAATTGTCGTCGGCTTATGTAGCTTTTTCTCAAGGCGATAAGCAAAAAGGAATCAATCTTTTAGATGAAACTATAGCAAAATATCCAAAAATGCCTGCAGCATATCAAGCAAGGATTGTAAGAGCGGACATATTTACTGAAGCAAAAGAGTATAGCGAGGCTTTAAAACTTTTAAGAGAAACTGTAAGTTTTGGTAAACCTGCTGTTATAAAACCGCTTGCAAATGTAAGAATTATTTATGTTTATGATTCAAAAGTGGATTATTTAAATGCCATTGACGCCTCAAAAGAATTTATTGATAAGTATCCTGATCATTTTCTTGTAAAAGATATTTATTTAAATTTGGCGAAATATTATCTTATTTTAGGATCAAAAGATGAAGCTGTAAAAGTTTTTAACGAAGTGTTGGTTAATTTCCCTGCGACAAAAGAAGCGGAAAAAGCTCAGACTAAACTTAACGAAATAAAATATATGCAAATACAATAATTCTTTAGAGGTTTATTGTTTCATGAGAAAGAAGTGATGAAAAAGTTTTTATTGATAGTCTTGAGTATGACGATATTAGTTGCTACGTCGTTTGCAGATGGGAAAATAAATCGAACTCTAAAAGATAAAGTTGGTATGTGGTTTAATATAATACTACTTATTGCACTGCTCTTGTCTGCAGATATTGGCTGACAGATGTGGTAGGATTGGAAGGGTTTACAGGTTTTAGTATATACGATGGCGACGGTAGTATTTATATTATTGGTGGGAAGTTGTTGGGAATAATTAAATCTTACAAAAGCTTAAATTTACTTGCATCAACAACGTTAGGATTACATGGACATGGAGCAGGGAATTCCTATGCTTGTTATACGCATTTTAGCTTTCTTGCGGGCGTTGGCATAGAGTGGTTTGTATTAGATAATTTGTCATTGTCAGCAGAGGCAGGTTTTAAATTTGAGACCGGTAATGGCATAACAAGTTTTTCAACAGATGTGAATACTATCCCTAGCATAAGTGTAAAATTTTATTTATAAAAATATAAAAGAAAAAGATTTTCCTTACCTTTAAACTTTCAGAAAGAAAAAATATTATGAAAAATTTAAATGTAAAAGACAGAGCATTAACTAGAAAAGAAATGAAGACAGAAGTGCAAAAACTTCAAAAAGCTGGAAAGAGAGTTGTCTTTACAAATGGTTGTTTTGATTTATTGCATTTAGGGCATATAAGTCTTTTTAAAAAGGCAAAAAGTTTGGGAGATGTTTTAATAGTTGCAATAAATTCAGATAAATCTTTAAGTTGCCTGAAAGGTCCAAAAAGACCTTTAGTCGGAGAAAAAGACAGAGCAAGATTTTTGCTTTCTTTGAAATCTGTAGATTATGTTGTTGTTTTTGGCGAACAGACGCCGAAAAAGCTTTTAAGAGAATTGCGTCCTGACGTTTTGATAAAAGGCGGCGATTATAAATTGTCAGAAATAATCGGTAGTGAGTATGTAAGGAGAGTTTACAGATTTCCCATTGTCAAAGGCAAATCGACAACAAATTTAATAAATTTAATAGTAGAAAGATATGGCTCTAAAAAAAATTAAAGTTGATATGCTTTCTATTTCTCATTTTCCCTCTTTATCCGCTTTAAGAATTGTCGACGTTAATTTAAACCGTTGCAAAGAAGGGTTAAGAGTTGTTGAAGACAGTTTGCGTTTTGTTCTAAATGACGGTAAATTATATAAACAAATTCGCACTATTCGACACAATACAGACAATATTTTAAGGCAAATTTATGGCGAGCTTATAAGAGAACGAGATTCTGTTGAAGATTTCGGCAGAGAGATGTCTGAAATATCAAAAAAAGATTTGCGAGCCATAATAATTGCGAATTTTAAACGCGCTCAAGAATCTTTAAGGGTTTTGGAAGAATATTCCAAAACTTTTATGCCTAAGATATCGTCGGAATTTAAGAAGCAAAGATACGCAGCATACGCATTAGAAAGGAAAGTTTATTTAAAATATAAAAAGTTTTTTTGAGAAATCTTGAAAATGAATAAAAAGATTACTTTCACAAGGCGAAGGTTCATATTTAGAATTTAAAGAATGTACGGATAGAATATCAAAAACAGTCTATGAAACTGTTTGTGCATTCTTAAACACAAAAGGCGGGGCGATTCTTATTGGAGTTAAAAATAATGGAACAGTTGTTGGAGTTGATAAAAAAATTGTCTTCAACATCAAACAAGATTTTGTTACTTCTGTAAATAATGGAGATAAATTATCGCCGACATTTTGTCTTTTTGTTGATGAATTTTCTATACGATACCCCACATGATACTATGCAAAATGAGCGAAGAAAAAACATGATATTGTTGTTTTGTAAAACGCCAAAAGCAAGATATGCGATACAAAATTATGTTAAAATTGAGAATAGGGAATATTTTAGGAAAATTATTTTGAATTCGCTTGTTAAATCAGGCAAACTATTATTAACTTATGACTGATAAACCACGCAGTAAAAATCAAAAATATGTTACAAAATGAGGACAGTATTTATGGGAAAGCAAAAAACGACGTTGATGGAAGATGCGCAAAATGAAAAAGCAAATGACCTAATAAAAAGTACAGCGCAAACAGAAAATTTGAGCGAAGAATTTATAAGATGCGGCATTGCTACAGGTACTATCGTTATTCCTAAAAATTTCAATAGAAATTTGAAGAAAATTGTTGCAATAGGCGCAGGATTAAAGACAAAAGTTAACGCAAATATTGGCACATCTCCTGATTGTATAAATCTTTCTGAAGAGCTTGCAAAGCTAGATGCTGCTGTTAAAGCCGGGGCAGATGCTGTTATGGATTTGTCCACCGGTGGAAATTTAACGCAAATAAGAAAAGAAATTTTAGCTGTTTCGCCTGTCCAAGTCGGAACGGTTCCTATTTATGAAGCTGCTTGTAAAACTGTTGCAAAGGGTAAAAAAATATCTCAAATTGAAGGCGATTTATTGTTTGACATTATAGAGGAGCAGGCCGAGCAGGGCGTAGATTTTATGACAGTTCATTGCGGTATTAATAAAGCCACGGTGGAGATATTAAACCGACAAGGGCGTCTTGCGGGAGTTGTCAGTAGAGGCGGTTCTTTCTTGGTAAAATGTATCAACGCGACAGGCAAAGAAAATCCTTTGTACGAACAATATGACAGACTTTTGCAGATAGCAAAAAAATATGATATCACGCTAAGTCTTGGCGACGGTTTTAGACCTGGCTGTATTCAAGATGCTTCAGACGGTCCTCAGATTGCGGAACTTTCAGTTTTGGGAAACCTTGTTTTGAGAGCAAGAAAAACCGGTGTTCAATCTATGATAGAAGGTCCGGGACACGTTCCTCTAAACCAAGTTGAAGCAAATGTAACTATTGCAAAAAGAATGGGACACAATGCGCCTCTTTATTTCCTAGGACCGTTGGTAACTGATATAGCTCCCGGTTACGATCATATAACCTCTGCAATCGGCGGAGCAATAGCGGCGGCGCGCGGCGTTGATTTTATTTGCTATGTTACTCCTGCAGAACATTTAAGACTTCCTAATTTACAGGATGTGCATGATGGCGTTATCTCTGCAAGAATAGCAGGACATGCGGCAGATATTGTCAAAGGTGTTAAAGATGCAAAAGAGCGAGATGATGAGATGTCTAAATGGCGTAAGGCAAGAAATTGGGAAAAACAAAAAGAGTTTTGTATTGATCCTATAAAATTTGCAAAAGAGAGAGCAAAGCTCCAACCTCGTCAAGAAGACGTTTGTACAATGTGCGGAGAATTTTGCTCTATGAGAGATGAGTAAAAAAGGAGCGCAAAAACATGGTTTAATAATATAAGGTAAAAATTTATGAAACTATAGGCTATGATATACTACAAATGTCAAAAAGGAGGAAGCAGGATGCATGAGTGTATTGAGGTATTTTGTTGAAGCAGGTTTTGGCATATCAATGGTGGAGTAAGGAGTCGCGTGCGGTTTTTGAATCAGTAGCAGACAATAGTCTTGTTTTGGATTTAGTAATATCTCATGGATGTCTCGTCAAACCGAGAAAGGTTTTGAAAAACTAGTTAATTCAATAAATGCCATCAAAATAAAATCAAAAAAGTTATTATTACAGATACATCTTATTTATACCGATAAGACATTTCAGAGTTTGCAAAATATTCTACCCCGAGTATCCCATACGGAATGGTATTTAAATAATCAGGACACAATTAATAAATTGGAATGTGAAGTTGAAGTTAAATCTTGGACGGATAACTTAAGAAATGACAAATTTAAAGATTGGTATAAAAAGATAAAAATAGACTTTGACGGTGATAAAAACGGAAAAGGCATCTTACAAAGTTTTAGAGATGCTGTAATTGAAAAGACCAATTTGGAGATTTTAAAGAGTTGTGAAACTCTTAATCAGAGCATAGGATTCACATTAAGAGGAATGTGCTTAATATATGTGCATTTTTCAAAATATTAATGTAGTGTCCCCATTAAGTCTTGGTGATCATCTAACGTTTGTTGTTGAACACTATAAGCTTAATACGAATTTCTTTAACTACAGGACATCAAATCATGAACAAGTTAATATATGGCTGACACTGTATCATAAAAATATGGTAGATTAAGAAATTATTTTGTTTATGAACAAACGATCTGTAAATGTAAATTTTTTTGTAATAGATAAAGAAGGGAATTTCATATACAAAAATGAAGCATGCAATAAAGTTGTTGGACATAATGATGCTAAAAAATTCCCTGCTAAAACTTGAGAAGTATCTTTAAAAATTATGGAACGATGATAAAGAGAAATTATTGCAGAGGAGCAGTCTCCCGATGGGAATTATTATCTTTCAGTAAAAGCTTCATTAATGATAGACAGTGAAGTTGAAAGGATAATCGGACTTGTCGTGGATGGAACAGATAGAAAAAGAGTAAAAAATTAGAATTAGAAAATAATATGTCTCACCGTATTTGAGTTTACATAACGTAGTTACTAGTAAGAGACATCAATATAAAGAATCAGAAGTTACGTTTATCTATACTCCTAGTCTAGAATATAAGGTTGTATGATGTCTAATTTGATAACTAAAATCACAACCTCCAAAATGGTTTGCTAATAAAACTGTATTGTATAAAGGCGATACAGTAGTTGTGTTAGATGATGATGCGTCAGTTCACGATGTTTGGAAAAATCGTTTTGTAGTGCATTCTGATGATATAACTGTAGAATATTTTATTCGAGGTCCAGAATATTAATGGCGTAGATGTGATAGAGAAAGGCAATACGCAAAAACGGTCTATATTTGTAACAAGTTTATATAGCTCAAAGACATTCAACGAAAAAAGTAATTTTATTAAAATGTTCCCGAAAGCATGTACAAATGATACTCCTATATTGATGGATGAAAGTACTGAGAGAATTGAAAAGACTTGCAATACTGATATTGTATTTGTTGATGATAATGAGAGTTACTTGCTTGCATTGAATAAATACCATTTCAAAAGGGCAAGAATTGTCTGTAAATACTTATACAAATCCTGATGATTTTATAAACAAGTATTCCAAAAATACTAAAATTGTTGTTGATATGGAATTTGCTTAAATTCAAAATCAGTTCTGTCAAGAGATTTTTTCATGCGTTTGTCACGGATTCAATGTTAATTTGTTGTTGGTTTCTGATATTCTTGTTCTTCAAATTTTTCTTTTCTTTTTCTTTTTTTAGAAAAGACATGTAGTTAGGAAATGAAACAATCGTATTTGTTTTACCAAGCCATACATAAGCGCCCAAATCTTTTTTGAAATTAATTTTTGTGAGATTTTCAGGATCTGCGTCGTTTACATACCATGCAGATCCGATGATATTTTTATATTTTACCTCTTTTTTTAAGGTTGTTACATTTTTTTTGTTTGCTGTAAGTATATTGCCGTATTTTTTTAACTGCTCTTTTACTATTTTCTCTGCTCCTTCAGCTTCAGGGACAACGCTTACAAACTTAATGTGTAAAATTGCAGCCATCTCGGAAGATTTTTCGTGAAATTCCACAAAATAATCTGTATTCTCAATAAAATTGCTAAAGCAAAAAACATTGCTCGAAAACGTAAAGATAAAAATTATCGTAAAAAAATATTTTTTCATTATAAATCCTCTATTTTGTCTGACAAAAGTACGAAATTATTTTACAATTTTAATGTTTTATAGTAAACTCAATCGTGCAGAATAAAATGGAATGAGGGAAAATGTGGGGACCATAGGCTTGCCAAAAAAAGTAAAATTGTTTTGCGGTATCGTTTTTTCCAATGAAGAAATAAAGCAAAAGTCTTTTATAATACTTGAAGAAAAATTTGGACAGATTGATTTACTAAGCGATATTGTGCCTTTTGATTTTTCAAATTACTATAATTCTGAAATGGGCGATAATCTAAAACGTTTTTGGATTTCGTTTGAAAGATTAATTTCTGCGACAGATATTGCCGAAACAAAAGTTTTTACAAATTCCATTGAAGATGGTTTTGCAACGAATGGGAAAAGACAAATAAATATAGATCCTGGATACATAACTCCTGCAAGTGTAATTCTTGCCACTACAAAAGATTACAGTCATAGAATCTATCTTGATAAAGGCATATATGGCGAAGTTACGACAATATATCAAAAAAATGAATATATAAAACTTCCATGGTCATACCCCGACTATCTCTCAACTACAGCTACAAATTTTCTTTTAAAAGCGCGTGCAGATCTTATGCGACAGCTAAAGGAGCTGCAATGCTTATAATGCTTATTTTAATATATTTGGTGATATGTCTTTATATTGCATGGCGTATCAATTCAGGTTTAAATATTAGTCGTCCATATTGCATGTACATGTATGTTTTATTCGTTGTTTCTGGCAGTATAAGCGTTTTGTCGTTTGTTAATAATCATCATCAAATTCCATTGATATCTCTTTTACTTTTGACTCCTGTAATAGGGCTTTTCGGTTTTATGTGTACGGGTATAGGGCAAATATTGTTTTCTTTTCTTTTGATAAACGACATGTTGAATCTTTTTAATTTAATATTTAGGATAAAGAAATTCAGATATTATTCAACTCTGATAACTGTAGTTTTAGGCATAGTGGCTTCGATATTGGCTGCATTAAATTTTGCATTTATTTTAAGTATAAAAGAAATAAAAATAAATGTTCCTAATCTTCCCATTAATTCTTTAAAAATAGTACAGCTTTCAGATATACATATCAACCAGTTCACTTCGACCAAAATCATGAATAAAATTTTTGACCAAGTTATGGCACTTAACCCTGATATGATAGTTATTACCGGTGATGTAGTAGACACAGATATTGATAAAAATGATAAGTATCTCGATTACGGCTTTGAAAAATTAAAAGCAAAATACGGAGTTTTTGCAGTTAACGGAAACCACGAATACTATACAAGTGTTAAAGGCTATTTTTCAATGCTTCAAAAATTAGGATTTAAAGCTCTTCAAAATGAGAGTGTTTTGGTTGACAATATAGTCAATGTTGCAGGAATAAAAGAGGAAGATTGTGAAAATCCAGTAAATATTTCAAAATCTTTGGAAGGTGTTGATAAAGATTATCCGGTAATTTTTTTAAGTCATTATCCTGAATCTTTTGATGAAGCTGCAAAACAAGGCGTAAAAATAATACAACTTTCCGGTCATACGCACGCGGGACAAATACCTCCTATTGTTATAGTTAGAAAATTTTTTATGAAATATAACTACGGTTTGTATTATGACAGTGGATCAACTATGTATATAACTTCAGGAACACGCGTATGGGGACCTCACATGAGGTTGTTCAACTCGAGCGAGATAGCAGTAATAACTTTAGAAAAAGAGTAGTACGGCAACTGAGATGAGAGAAAAGGCAACGCCTCTCATACGTCGACGGTTTCACCTGCCACTCCTTTCAGTGAAAGATGAACTACTACAACGTTTTTATTACTCTTTTTACAAAAGAGGTGGCAGGCGTTAGCCTGACGAGGGCGTGGTATTAGCGAATCTCGCCGTCTATACTTAAGTTCTCGAATGTCTTTATCTAAGAGAAAGTGGAATTAGACGTTAACTATTGTAATATTTTTTACCAGGTCGAATAAATATAATTTGACCCGGTCTTAAATATTTTTGTTTGGACAAATTTGAATTATCATTATAAACTTCTTTTGTGGTAGTTCTATATTTTGTCGCGATTTTTTCGATGTATTCTCCTTTTAGCACTTTGTGTTTTATAAGTTCCGGAGAAGGATTTAAATCTTTTACCAGTGCTATATTCTCTATAAATCGTTCTTTGCTTCCGTAGGGAATTTTTAGCTCAAAATTGGGATATCCGTGAGGAGTACTCCATGCTTTTAGCGCGGGGTTAAGTCTTTTTATTTCTTCAACAGTTGTTTCTGCGCATTGAGCTACAATTTTTAAATCTATGATTTTATTTGTTTGATATTTATCATATTCTAAAGGCTTTTCATACTTCAAGTCTTTAAAACTGTATTTTTCAAGATTATCTCCAATAGTCACAGCTGCTATAAATTTGGGGATATAACTTTGAGTTTCTTTAGGGATTGCTTTTCTTGAAATCATTTCAGAAATATTTGTTGCATTAGAAAACTTCATGTCGCGGATAAGTCCAAACTCTCCTCTGTTGTAGGCTGCAAGCGCTAGGTGCCAGTCATTTAGCATGATGTATAATCGTTTTAAATATAAACACGCCGCTTCTGTGGATTTCTCAGGATCTTTTCTCTCATCTATCCAATAATTTATTTGCAGTCCCAATGCTCTGCCTCTGTGCTCCATGATTTGCCATAGTCCTATTTCTCCTGCGTTTCCGACATCGTTTATGTTGTAGAAACTTTCAACCACAGGCAAGTAAAACAGCTCTTCGGGTAAGTTGAAATCTCTCAAAGTTTTCAATATGATATTTTTGTAAGCGCCGCTTTTTTCGAGGGCTTTTTTTACTGCCTTATCGGAAGAATAAACGGAAATATATTTTTCCACAATGTCATTATTTTCAATTGACATTGGAATAGCATAACCATTTAAACTTGAAGAAATCATAGCGCTACTTGAAGAATAAATTCTTTTAAGTTTTGTAATAATTTCGCCAGCATCATCAAAAATAAAAAAATATAATCCGGGATCTATATTTGTCATTTTAATTTTTTCAACAAAAAGATCAAAATGCTTTTTCGCTTTCGCAAAATCACCTGTCTTAAAGGCAGCTATAGACTTTTCATAGTGTATTTCAGCCTCTAAGATTTCGGTTTTAGCGTTTGCATCAGATTGTGCGTTTGATAAAGCTTTTGATATTTGAGATGTCAAATGATTACCTTCCTCATCAGATATAGACTCCGTAAGAGAAAGAGCGTAATAAGAGTTGTCAATTTTTTTAGTATGCCCGGCGGCGCTACCATACGAAAACTGATGCATAAGCATAAAAAATAATAGTGGTAAACTTTTGTGTACACCCATATGTGGTATTATAGCATACAAATTCATAACTAAAACTTTGTTTTATCCGTTATGTGGGTTGTTGTTTGATAATCTCGGATTTTATACAATGATCGCGATTTAAGAAAACATTGATTGGATTACCAAGTATACTTATTTTGACAGCAGAGGATTATTCATGGAAGATACTGGGCAAATTATCAAGAAATCGTATAAGAGAATAGAAAATACTGACAACGCGACTATTGAGAGAAATAAAACGAAATATATTTCTAAATGTTTTTATTTCCACTTTTCAAACAGCAGTTTTCGTCTAGATTTCCGATGTTCCCGTGGTTGTTGACAAAGAACTAACCGAGAAATAGTTTTCAGCTTTGCAACATTTGGATTCTCGTTTTTTAAATTACTTAGGTCAATTTTTAAGGTAATGACGATTAACGAAATACGCTTTTACAGGGAGACTTGTAAAGGCATGGTGATTATTTGTGAAACGGTTGATTTATGCATGGTAGCATAGCAAAATAAGACGCACCAGAATCAATTAGAGGTTAGATTTATGTATAACGGTCGCAGCAACAAACTGCTAAAAAGTAGTTGGTTTTATTTGATTGCAATATTTTTAGGTATTGTTTGTGGAATGTCAGGAATAGCATTGTTAGAACAGATTGGGCAATACTGCGCTGAGATTTTTGTTAGAATTTTGAAATTTATTAGCGTACCGATAGTTTCTTTGTCTGTTATAGTTGCGCTTTCAAGCTATGATTCCGACAAATCTATGATAAAAGTACTTAAAAAAAGCTGGTTCTACACAACAATAACAACAGTGTTTGCTACATCCGTAGCGGCAATGTTGTATCTTATCGTGCGACCAAATAATATTACTGTGACTCCAGACATCCATGTTCAAAACGTTACGATGCCTGGTACTTATTCAAGGTATTTGTTGGGGATTATTCCAGACAACGTATTGAAATCTTTCCTAGAAAACAACGTTTTAAGCGTTTTGTTAATAAGCGCTATCATTGGAATTTCAATTCGGTTCATAAACGAGACAGTTGCGAAGAATACGGTTGTCTCATTTTTTAAAGGGATCCATGACATTTTTTTTACGATAACAAAATTTATAGTGAAAGTTATGCCAATAGGATTGTTTGGATTTGCCGTAGTGAGCGTTTTAGAATTTAAAAATGGATTAAATATTATGGGTTTGGGAAGTTACCTCTTAGTTATACTCCTTGCAAATGCAGCGCAGGGAATTATTGTCTTGCCTTTGTGGTTAGCATACAAAAAATTTAATCCTTTAAAAGCGTTTAAAGCCATGTCTCCAGCGTTGTCGGTCGCATTTTTTTCCAAATCATCAAACGCGACATTACCGGTGACGATGGATACGATAGAGAAAAATCTTAATATAAATCCTAAAATAAGTAGGTTTGTTTTGCCTTTGTGCACAACTATTAATATGAATGGTTGCGCTGCTTTTATATTCACAACATGTATATATGTGATGCAGAACTATGGGGTTGAGATTACTTCATTTACAGTTGTAAGTTGGATATTGATAGCAACGCTTGCCGCTATAGGGAATGCCGGTGTTCCTATGGGGTGTTTCTTCATGAGTGTAAATTTAATGTCGGCAATGAATATTCCTATACCGTTAATGGGCGTCATTTTACCGTTTTACAATCTGATAGATATGGAGGAAACAGTGCTTAATGTCTGGTCAGATTCATGTGTTACTATGGTTGTTGACAAAGAACTTAAGGATGAATAATTTTCAGCTTTAACAACCGCTAAATCCTGTGAACTAAGTATAGTTTTAAAGATAGGAAATATCTGTAGGGAAATGGCAGCTAGCGATCCGGAACAGATTGCTGGCATGTAGATAATTTCACAATAAGAGTCAAGAATATCATAGATTTTGTTACCATATACAAATTTTAGATGGAGAGATGGACGAGTGGGCTACCGTGCGACGAATAAGGCACACGAGATTGGAAACGAGCGCGAGATGGTTAGCTGACGTTATACTAGGCGAGAAACCACCCAGTCACAACAATCGAACTAAAACACAACTTTTGTTCATATTCGCAAGAAAGATAGGAATTATATTTATGAAACAAGACTTAGAGTTATTTTTAAAGAGAGTTGCCTTTAGGGACAATTATACTATCGGCAGACTCAAGTTTAGCGGGTATAACGAGCATAACAATATTGTTGAAGACAATATAGAGCCGAGTAAATCGACACAAATGCTTATACCTACGGGAAAATATAAAGTAATAGTGAACCACAGCAACAGGTTTAACAGAGACTTGCCATTGCTTCTAAATGTGGCTGGTTTTACAGGTGTGCGTATCCATAGGGTGAGTACTTCAAAAGATACTCAAGACTGCATACTTCACTACTATTTTTGAAATAGGGTTTTTTATTGGTAAAGACAAATATATACATTTTGTGGAATACGATAATAACGAAATAAAAAAAACTCTTTGTAAAGGAAACAAAGACATAGTTTACGAGATAGATAATTCTACCCATCAACACAATCTTAAAAATATTTCAACTGAGGAATACGACAATAATAGAATTGCTGTTATTTTAAGTACAGAATGTTCTGAACAAAAAAAAGATTCTGATAGTAATAATAATTATGCCCAGAAAAAAGTTTTTTTGCCAATAATAGCTAAGCAATATCCAGGATTAAATGCCGACATTCCAAATATTTATAAAGAAATAGTTAATAACATATCTGTTTTCGGTTCAAATGGTAATGGTAGCTTTATTGAAAACAATACGTTTGTTGAGGAAGCATCTGTCTTTATTAGAAAATTTGATATAGATATTTCAAAAATTCAACTTATCCCAGAAAAAATCCCTGAACAAAAAATACCAAAAGGAACACTTGATTATCTAGGCAGATTAGATGTGAACCAAATCAGAAAAAACTTGGGCACATTGCTCAAGAACGTGCCATAGTCTTTAATACGATTGACTCATGCCACAAAGATACTAACAATAATGAAGTTGATTTTGATTTCTTTAACGATGAGTCTAATGGAACGAAAGTTTTATTTGGTTTAATGTATAAAATCTTGGAGGTTTTAGATGATGGGAAAGTATTGATTATTGATGAAATAGATATATCTATACATCCTATTGTTTTTGCAAAAATCATAGAGATTTTTAAAGATAAAGATTATAACACAAAAAATGCTCAGTTGGTTTTTACAACTCATTGTACTGATATTTTAGAAGCGGATATCTTGAGATTTTCAGAAGTAGCTACTGTGAACAAAAATCTTAATGAAGGATCAACGATAAGAAGGATTTCTGACTTCAAAGATTCTCCTGAATTTAAAAACATTCGCAACACAACTGATCTTAGAAAATTGTATTTGCAAGGCGTTTTTAAAGGGATATCTTTTCCATATATTTAACGGATATGTATGAGTAACTTAAATAGCGGATATATTATCATCATCATTTGCGAAGGCAAAAGTGAGGTCGCGTATATACAAGAACTAAATAAATACTTTAGAGAAAAAAATATAAGCATTAACTTAGTATCCAAACAAGCAGACAATGGGAGTTATGCTGCTGTTGTGAAAAAATATAAAGAATTTAAAAAAAATAATAAACATGGGTTTCGCATGTGGATATGGGTGGACAGAGATATATATAAAAGAAATGAACGGAAGAATATGGACAAATATAACAAAAAACCTGATGGTGTCCCAAATTTTTGTTTTAATATTTTTAATTTTGAAGATTTCTTTATATTACATTATCCAAAAGATAAAGTTTCAAATTATCGTAAATTGTGCGAAAATAAAGATCATTTTAAGAATCCATTACACAGTGAGGACTATATGCCATTGATTAAGAAAGTTATTGAAGGATATAATAAGGGTTCGTTACCGAATGGTTTTGAAATCTCGGCAAAAACCCTTAATAATCTTTTTACAAATAATAAAGATTTACAAAAAGAATTGCAGAACGATTTTGCGAATGAATTATATAATATTATAAACAATTAAGATTGTAATCTCGCTCTTTAGATGGCGAAGCTATAGTTTCGTTCATTTTAATGGGTTTTTTTCCGGGATGCCGGTTTTGCGAGGGAATTGCATAGGGGTGTCCTTGTATTTTTTAAAAACCAAAATACAATAATTCAATTCTTGGTTAGGCAGATTATAAGAAATTATTTTCTCAAGTTTTGCGCCTAAATGTTTTAGAGCATTTTCTACGGAAGGAAGACCTTCGTCCGCGCTTTCTACGGAGTTTTTTGTTTTGTGGACTATAAAATATCCTCCCACTTTTAATAACGGAATTGAAATTTCCAAGTTAGGGGAAAATTTACTTACAGCTCTCGACAAAACAAAATCGTACTGCTGTCTATACGATGGTAACTGCCCAAGCTCTTCAACCCGCTTGTTTAGTATTTCTGTGTCAAATCCAAGTTTATCATTTACATTTTCAAGAAACTTACATTTTTTTGTTATTGATTCAACTAGCGTAAGTTGAATATCTGGAAGCGCAATTTTTACAGGTATGCCGGGCATTCCAGAACCGGTTCCAATATCCGCAACTCTAACTCTTAAAAGAGAAGAAGTTTTTCTATTTACAATATCGCTTATGACCTTAGCGCTGTAAAGAGAGTCGCAAAAATGTCTGTATATTAAATCTGCTTTATTTTTATACGAGATAAGATTAAACATCTTATTCCACTTGATAAGTTCGTGAAAATATATTTTGAATCTTTTGCGTGTATCTCCTGAGAAAAAAGGAATAATATTTTTTGTGACATAATCTTGAAATTCGTCAAATAATATTTCGTTTTCCATGTTTATTTTAAGAATCCTTATTTTGCATGTCGTATTTTATCTTTAGAATAATTTGAAAAGATGCGAGGATAAATATAACTATAGTCGTTATATAAATTGCAGGTTTGTTAAGCGCCAAGCCATACGCTATCCACGACGCATTGCCCATGACGCAAATAAGAAACATAAGCATCGAAACGCTTCTAGCTGACTTTGTTTTTTCCATGTTTTGTAAACTTGCGGAACGTACGTTGCCATAGAAAAAATCCTGTAACAAATCCAAGAATTTCTAAAAAAACCATTTTTTTATTTCCTCGTCATTTAGCGCCCTATACGTTTTATTGATTAAAAAAGACTTGATAGCGCGTTGTGGACAGTAGGATATACATCTCATACATATTTGGCATTTCTTGCCGTTAAAAACAGGATAATTATTTTTTATTGAAATATTTTGAACAGGACATATCCTAACGCAAAGTCCGCATTTTGAACATTTACTATCAACTACGCGGAATTTAACAATCCTCTGAAACAAATTCCCATTCCATCTATCTGTAATAAATCCTGATACTGCAAAACACATTTTAAAAAATAAATTTGTTTTGCCTGCCTTTGTCGTACCATCGGCAAGACCTTTTGCATATTTTTCCATTTTGAAATATGCTCTTTCTCTTTTTAATATATTTTTTTCTTCTTTTCGCACGGTTATAAAATTATTAGGCATTAAGAAACCGCAAGTTCCTATTAACGTATAACCTTTGTTCTTAAGAATATCTCCAAAATTTGCAGCCGCATTAAGGGAAGAATCTCCCATGGTTGTAAATATGAAAATTTCAGTGCCATTTACTTGCGGCAGAGTATCTATAAATTTTTTTACTATCGGGAATGTGTTCCAACAAATCACAGGAAAACCTATCCCGATTACATTTGATAAATTTATTTTTTGAGGATTAGTTTTTGCCATATCATTAATAGTGACAACGCAATTATTACTTTCAAGCGTGTCTGCAATTTTTTTTGCGGCAAGAAGCGTGTTGCCCGTACCTGTAAAGAAGAAAATATCAACTGTTTTTATTTTCATCGTTTTTCTGTTTCCTTTCTTTTTTTTGTTTTTCAAGATAAATAGTGAGTATTGCAATGTCAGACGGTTTAATTGCGCGTATTCTTGATGCTTGCCCTATAGTTTGAGGACGAACTTCCATGAATCTTTGCTTTGTTTCTGCGGAGAAAGAGTCAACTTTAGTGTAATCAAAATCTTCAGGAATTCTGCAATCTTCTTTTTTCTTTATTCTGTTTGCCATCTTGTCTTGAATTTCAATATATCCTTCATATTTTTTATGGATTGAAACTTCTTCGTTTGCTTTTTCGAGGGACCATGGAGATAATTCCTCGTCACTTGGCAAATTTTCTGTTTCGCCTTTGTATATGTCCGTCAATGTACTTCTGTATAGTTCAAATTTTTTGTATGCCTTGTCTGATATAAGACCTATTGAATATCCAATATCCATAAGTCTTAAATCTGCGTTATCATTTCTTATTGAAAGTCTGTATTCCGCTCTAGAAGTAAACATTCTATAGGGTTCATCCATACCCTTTGTAGTTATATCGTCTATAAGTACTCCAATGTAAGATTCATTTCTTCTAAGTATAAGAGGGTCCCTTCCCAAAATTTTAAGTCCTGCATTTACGCCTGCCACAAAACCCTGCGATGCTGCTTCTTCGTAACCTGTAGTTCCATTTATTTGTCCGCCTAAGAAAAGATTTTCAACAGTTTTGGTTTCTAAAGATTTTTTTATTTGTAAAGGACTTGAATAATCATACTCTATGGCGTATCCATATCTTATAACTTTTGCATTTTCTAGACCTGCAATTGAGTTTATCATTTGTTGTTGTATATCAAAAGGGAGACCGGTATAAAGACCATTTAAATACACTTCGTTTGTGTTGTATCCTTCAGGCTCAACAAATATGTGATGGCTTGTTTTTTCAGGATATCTTTCTATTTTTTCTTCTATAGCAGGACAGTATCTTGGACTTTTACTGTTTACTTTACCTATACCTATTGAAGAAAGATATAAATTATCGCCGACTATTTTGTGCGTGTCTGGATTTGTATAAGTAAGCCAGCATGAAAGTTGTTTTAGATTTTTTCTCCATGATTCAATTTCAGTAAAATGAGAAAATGGTCTCGGTTCTTTGTCTCCCGGTTGTTCTGTCATTTTTGAGTAATCTATGGAAAGCGAATTGATTCTAGGCGTTGTAGTTGTTTTAAATCTGCCAAGCGCTAACCCACAGTCTTCTGAAAGAGATTTTGAAAGGTAAGAAGCAGGTCTTTCATTAAATCTTCCGCCGTCAAAATGCGCTCTACCAAGATGTATGGTTCCGTTTAGAAATGTTCCTGTGGTTACCACTACGGCATCTGCGTTCATTATTTCGCCGGTAAGAACTTTTACACCGCATATCTTACCGTTTTTGACTACCAAAGACGTGACTTCAGACTGCAATATTTCAAGATTTTGTTGGCTTTGCAGAGATTTTGACATCAAAACAGAATAAAGTTCTTTGTCGCACTGGACCCTCGGCGACCATACCGCAGGACCTCTTGAGCTGTTTAAAACTTTAAATTGCAATCCGGCATGATCTGCCACCCATCCCATTTCGCCGCCTATTGCGTCTATTTCTCTTACCATTTGTCCTTTTGCAATCCCGCCTACAGCCGGATTGCATGGCATTCTCGCTATAGAGTCAATATTTAATGTAATTATAAGCGTTTTAAGTCCCATTCTTGCGCATGCCAACGAGGCTTCGCAACCGGCGTGTCCTGCGCCAACAACAATTACTTGATATTTTCTTTCCATACTAGGTATTCCTATCAAAAAAATCATTAACAACTTAGATTTTATCTTTTTGTTTCTTAAAAAACAAATTTTTCACATTTATTTAAACTTTAAAAGTAAAATTTATAGAGCGCTTTGCCAAAAGCCGCTAATTTTGATAGCATACATTTGGAGACTATGTTTCAATTACAGAAAATTGACTTAACAGAGCGGACCAAGAAAATGTCTAAATTATCTTACACCTCAGGAGGTTTTTAGTTCTACTGTTGCATTGGTAACTTAAGTTCGTCGGGTTGTAAATTAAAAATTTTAACTTGGTACAATTGGCGAACTAAGAAGCATGATTGTTGCAATTTTGTTTTTATTATCAAAAATTTGGTTTACGGTTACTTCTTAATTTATAGACTACAGGAGGAACAATGAAAAAGAAAATGATGACGGTCTTAATGGTCAGCGCATTTGTGTTATTGAGCGCAACATCCAAATTATTTGCAGCAGAGGCAGGCAGTATAACAGAACAATTTGGAATTAAAACTGTATTGGACGGCGCAGTTGTTATGCAAGGAACGCCCAAAGCAAACAGTACAAAAGAAAACAACAATAGTCTAAACGATGCAATATATACGACTTCTGTAAAGCTTACAAAAGAGTTCGAAAATAACGGAAAAATTATTGCCAAATTTAAAGTCGGCAGAGGTCGTGGGCTAGATCGGTCATTACAAACATACGCGCAAGTAAATTCAGATTCTGACCACACCATAGACTCTGCAAATGATGTTTTTGCAAAGATTAATGAGTTGTCTTATGAGCAATCTTTTCTAGGTAATAAACTTACGGCAAATGTTGGAAAATTGAACTTCAAATCATATTTTACCAATAATAAATATGCAAAAGAGTTTATAACGGGTACTTTTTCGGGAGACAAAGTAATTGATAAAGCGCCTCCACGTCTTGCATTAAGACTGAATTACGCGGCGCTTGATGAACTTGATATTTCCTGCGCTTATTTTACAAACACAAATCTTGATTATTTTGATATAAAAGGTGTTGGTATCCTGCAAGCCATTTATAAGCCTTCCCAAAAAGATAATTATAAAGTGTATGCTTGGTTAAACAACAAAGAAGACTATTCCTCATCTAAAAATATTAACGAAAAATCTGGAATCTATGGCGTTGGTATAAGCGCAGATAAAGAAATAAATAAAGAAATTGGAATATTTGGCAGGTTTTCGTACAAAGATCCATCTGTTGGAACAGGTCTGCGGCTGGTTAGCGAAGATGCAGATACTGTTCTCTCCACGGTTCACCCTCTCTCCATGGCATGGAATATTGGATCTCAGATGAAAGGCTCATCATGGTCTAGAGCAAATGATGTTGTAGGTTTTGCAATCGGACAGATATACGGTTCTTCGGATTATAGAAAACATAAAGTGAAAGTCATGACAAAAATAGATGAAGAAAATAAGGACTATAAAGATGACGCTGAAATACAGATAGAATTATATTACAAATTTGTAGTAAACGAGCGTATTACTCTTATTCCAACTGCGCAATATCTTGCAAGTCCTAAAGGCGGAAACGATGTTACGGACGATAATATATTCGTTTATGGAATAAGAACTCAATTTACCTTCTGATTCTTTTGAATTTTTGGGTTTTTGTTGCCTAAGAGAATCGATTTTGATAATATACTTGCAAGCGATATTGCAACTATAGAAATAAGAACTCAATTTATCTTCTGATTCTTTTGAATTTTAAGGGAGATAATCTAATCTAATTTAATCTAATCTAATGGGTTTTTGCTGCCTAAGGGAATCGATTTTGATAATATATACTTGCAAGTGATATTGCAGTTATAGAAAATTAACTTAATAACAGAGCAAAAAAATGTCTAATTACTTTATCCGAGTATTAAAATAATGTTTGTTGCCTTTGTATTTTGCCTACCATGCCTATAGAAATAAGAACTCAATTTACCTTCTGATTCTTTTGAATTTTAAGGGGGAGATAATCTAATCTAATTTAATCTAATGGGTTTTTGCTGCCTAAGGGATTTGTATTTTGCCTACCCTGCCTATAGATAAAACTCCATATTCGTGACAAATCATTAGAAAATTAACTTAATAACGGAGTAAAAAAATGTCTAATTACTTTATCCGAGTATTAAAATAATGTTTATTGCCTTTGTATTTTGCCTGCCCTGCCTATAGATAAAATTCCATATTCGTGACAAATCATTTAAAAAGTCATTATTCGTGACAAATCATTTAAAAAGTCATTATACAAAAACTTCTTTACAATTTTCACTTTTCCATCAAGTCCCTTAACAACAATGAAAGGCATTTTAAGACCATTGAATCAAATTCTTCTTAACCATCGTATATCCCAAACGTATTTATGGAACCAACTTTAAGTCTGTTTGCAAGATGGAAGGCATTTTAAGACCATTAATTATGTATTCATTTTTTCCAGTTTTGGCATTAATTTTAGCAGGTATTTTGTATATCAACAAATCCAACATATGCAACTCAATAGACGCATCAACAATAGCGATATCTTTTATGTTTTTGACCACATCTAAAACAGTTGTAACAAGTTCGCAACTTTGAGTAATTGCCGCTTCACCCGGCTCTAAATAAATTCGATAACTTTTCTTTTGCTACGGTTTTGTGAATGATAATTAACAACTATTAAAGTTATATATGATTATAAATAAAATTATTTATAATTATACGTATAAATTTTATAAAACATAACAATTAACTTTACTGTTTATAATTTGTCAACAATCAATTGTACTTAACATAATATATATTATCGGACACAGATTTTTATGCTTTTAAGTCTTTGTTGACATTGTAATTTTTTGTAAATTAAAAAATATAAAAGCCGTTGGCAGATGCAGTAAATTTACGAGAGATTTTTAAGAAACAAGATTTGCAAAGAAAAAAGAGATATTTTTAAAACAATTTCACAGCGAAGAAGTTTTAACGAATGGAACGATTTTAAAGCTATAGAGTTTCAAAGGTACAACGAAACAGAACGATTGATTTTGTATTTTAGGTTACATTTGGGGATATTAAACAGAAAAGAAATATCAATGAGAACAGGCATACCTAAGTATCAAATAGAGAGATTTGTAAAAGCGATTAGAACTTATGGATATGAAGAACTATCCTAAAACAGACAGTCATTACACGGTTGGCGGGACGGATTAAAGCTACTTGCGGGACACAAAATTATTCAGAATTATGCCACAGCATACTGAAAATATTGATTTAAGGACATTATTATGGTAGCGCTTCTACAGATTACAAACAGAAAAGTTCCAACTTGATAAATTTACGCAACAACTCGCAACATTCTCTAAACAATAATCAATAATAGAAGATACGACTGTTAAGGTATCAAAGCGATACATGATTGTAGAGTTGCTATTAATGCTAAAATTCAGCCTGATTGGCAGGATTTTCTTTTGCGTGAGTATCGCCGAGAGTTACTTTTTATTTTATCAGGTTTAATTAGGTTGAGGTGTTAAGACACTTCTTCTACTATAATTTCTACCTTGTTATTAAGCTCTCTTTTTTCTAGATCAAACATTATCATCCTTAATGCTATCATCTCATGTATTTTTAGCTTTCGAGTTTCTGGTTCAAGCCTAATTCCTTCTTTGTCCCAATCATAACCTATGTTCCTAAGTGCTAGTAGTCTTGTCGCTTTCATTTTTGCTGATACATACTTCTTCACCATATCCTTCAAATTCGGTGGTAGCGTTTCCTCAGCCTTCTTTGCTAGTGTTGCTTCTCTAATCGCCTTCTCTATTTGCTTATTACTTCTCTCGCTTGTTGATTTGTATAGTGTTGTCATCCACACCTTCTCCATAATGTCCTTCTCAGGTTTTATCCATTCCTCTTCTATCACATTATATGCTTGGTTTGCCCGACTATCAAATGTTTGCGATATATCTCTTGACCATTTTTTTATAATCCCTATTGTTGTGTGATTTGCCAGTAGCCTCTCATTTTTCGCTCCCAGCTCTTTAGACATTCTAATTATTTCTTTTATCGTCGCCTGCACTTCTTCTAGCGCGTTTGCCTGTTCTATTGATGGTATGTCTAGCGCTTTTATCTTTTCCATTAATGGTATGTTTGGTGATTGTGGTGGTGGTACTGTTATTAATATTAATGGTGTTTCAGAGTAGTATTTATTTGTCGCTTCTTCTTTTCGTTGTTTTAGTAGTTGCTGTTGTTGTTGTTGTTGTTCTTGTTGTTGTTTTCGCTCATTCAGTTGTCGCTCCAGCGCTCTTCGCTCATCTGCCCTCATATTAGAATGTATTAAACTCTCTGCCTGCTCAAATGACGACGAATCAAGAATGTCATTTGCCTTTTCTATACATTTCTGTTCATTTACTTGTTGCTCCGCTTCCATTCTGATCACGTCATCTGCTGGCAGTCCCTGCTTTATTTGATTCCATGTCTGAGGCGATAGCTCTAAATGTCGCCTTAGTAGTTGCGTCTTTAGTAAATCAGTTTGTTTCGTCATCTGA